>JABVCK010000014.1 GCA_013540605.1 Bacillota bacterium | reverse complement strand
AATCCGGCGGCAATGGCGGAGGGGCAACACCGGTTCCCATTCCGAACACACAGGTAAAGTCCTCCAGCGCTGATGGTACTGGGGTGGAGACGCCCTGGGAGAGTAGGTCGCTGCCGGGTTTTATACTTTTACAGCCTGAGAGAGAATATTCTCTCAGGCTTGTTTGTCTGCATGCTTATTTTATGATAATATTAACAAAGGATAATTCTGTACAAGGTGGGTATAAAGCATGGAATCAGCGCAGAGAAGAAAGAGTATTCAAAATATGCTAAGATTTAGCACCGAGCCGATAACGGGGACGGAGCTTGCAGAAAGATTCGGAGTTAGCCGTCAGGTAATCGTTCAGGATATAGCTATTATTAGAGCAGCCGGAGAGGATATCATTGCTACTCCAAGAGGTTACATAGTACATACACCTTTCAATCCGCACGTTATAACTAAAACCTTCGTATGTAGGCACTATACTTCACAGGAAATAGAAGATGAATTAACGACAATAGTGGATTATGGAGGGAAAATTATAGACGTAATAATTGAGCATCCCATTTATGGCGAGATAAGGGGGATACTTATGATTTCTTCAAGGCAGGATGTTAGGGATTTCATGGAAAGCCTCAGGAAGGAAGGAGCACAACCGCTATCTAGCCTTACAGGGGGAATCCACCTTCATACAGTGGAAGTTAAAGATGAAACAACCTTCCGTAGGATAGAGAGAGCGTTAAAAGAGAAGGGCTATATTCTTGAAGAATAGAAATACCAAGGGGCGGTTTAAGCGTAACGGGGACGACAGCAGCGGGAGTGCTGCTGTTATGTTATCACGGAAGAGTAAATTTAATCAATGTTAGCAGAATAGAATTAAAGCAAAGGGTTTTACGGGAAGTAGAGCAATGATTGAGGAGGAGATATGTTTTGGCTAGAGGAATTGGAATGAACAGAGCCGTCATTATTACGGTTGTCGTAATCGTGTTCCTTGTGTTCTTTTTCTTGAGCAGCATTGTAAATTTCATTGTCGATTATCAATGGTTCAGCGAAGTAAAATACACAAGCGTTTTCCTTGCGAGATTGATTAACCAGTTCAAAATAGGTGTACCCATTTTTGTCCTGCTGGCTGCATTATTATATTTATATCTAAAAAATATGCAGAGAGACTTTTACAGGAATTCAGGTTTCATCCCAAGCAGTATTGAGAAGAAAAGGATAAACAGGATAATACTTATCGTATCGATGGTAATATCTTTTTTCGTGAGTATTGTAGTGGCGCGCGGGCTATGGCTTGACATACTCAAATACCTTAATTACACCGCATTCAACGTTACTGATCCGATATTCAGCATAGATGTGGGCTTTTACATGTTTAAGCTTCCACTTTTAAGGGAGATATTATCCATGCTGATTTTCCTGGCCGTCGTATTGATTGCGGTTACGGTAGTGTTTTACGGGGCAATGGTCACCCTGAAGACCCCTGAGATGATAAGGGCAAGGCATGATGAAGAAAGCCCTGTAAACAGGCAAATTTTTTTCAATAAAAAGATTCTTACCCTGGCTATCAGGCAGGTCGCTACGATAGGTTTTGTGATTTTTTTAATCCTTGCGTTACGGTTCTTCATAAGCCGGTATAACCTGTTGTTTTCACCCAGGGGTGTGGCATATGGAGCGAGCTATACCGATATAGCGGTTACCCTCAAGGTTTACATAGTTCTTGTCGGGGTCAGCATACTTAGCGCGGTCCTCATGATATATGCGGCTTTTTCGAAGAAATACCGGGTTGCGATATATGGGCCTGCACTCCTGGTTGTAGTAACGATTGTGGGAAACATTGCTGCAGCAGCAGTACAGAATTTTATAGTCGAGCCTAACGAGTATTCAAAGGAAGAGAAATTCTTAAGATATAATATCACCTATACTCAAAAGGCTTACGGTTTGGATAAGATTCAAGAAAAAGACTTTCCCGCAGCGCAGGATCTAACCTATGCCGACCTTCAAGACAACAGGTCAACAATTGAGAATATAAGGATAAACGACTACAGGCCGGTAATCCAGGTCTATAACCAGCTGCAGGGAATAAGACCCTACTATAAATTCAACGATGTTGACATCGACAGGTACAATATTGACGGAGTATATACCCAGGTATTCCTCTCGGCCAGGGAGCTATCCCAGGAAAATCTTGAAGAAGGCGCTAAGACGTGGGTAAACAAGTATCTAAAATACACCCACGGCTATGGTGCCGTTGTATCTCCCGTCAATAAGGTTACGGCACAGGGGCAGCCGGAGCTCTATGTAAGGGATATACCACCCGCTACCGAAACCATGTTGAAAATCGAGCGTCCGGAAATATACTTCGGCGAAATAACCAACGACTATATAATAACCAATACAAAAACGGCAGAATTTGACTATCCCATGGGGGACAACAACAGTGAAGCCTTCTATGAGGGCAACGCCGGCATCAAAATGGGCTTTCTTAACAAGCTGATTTTTGCTTTGTATCACGGCAGTGCCAAAATACTTCTGTCCAGCGACGTAACGCCGGACAGCAGGATGATTCTAAACAGAAACATTGTATCAAGGGTTGCTAAAATTGCGCCGTATTTTATTTACGACGAAGACCCTTATATTGTAATAGATGAAGGCCGGCTTTTCTGGATAATGGACGGATATACCTACAACACCAATTACCCGTATTCGGAGCCCATACAGGGCGGAATAAACTATATAAGAAATTCAATCAAAGTAGTTATTGATGCATATAACGGTGATACTACATTTTATCTTATAGATGAAGAGGATGCGATAGCAAGGACTTTCAAAAAAATTTTTCCGGACCTCTTCACATCCTTTGAAGAAATGCCGCAGGGGCTTAAGGAGCACATAAGGTACCCGCAGACGCTGTTCGATATACAGGCCCAGATGTACAGGGATTATCACATGAACAATACGCAGGTATTTTACAATAAGGAGGATGCCTGGAGCATTGCCCAGGAACAGTATAGTAGCGAGGTGCTGGAAATGGAGTCCAACTATGTTGTATTCAAGCTTCCGGAAGAGGATGATGTGGAGTTTTTGCTTACTGTACCTTATACACCGATTAGGAAGATGAACATGATAGCTTTCCTTGTCGCGCGGAATGACGGCGACAAGTACGGAGAACTCATGGTTTATAAGCTGCCCAAAAACAAGCTCGTCTACGGACCCATGCAGATAGAGTCAAGGATAAGCCAGGATCCCACGATATCTCGCGAGCTGTCTTTATGGGACCAGAGGGGCTCGGAAGTAGTACGGGGGAACCTTTTGGTCGTTCCTATAGAGGACTCCCTATTATATGTAGAGCCGTTGTATCTCAGGGCTTCCAACGAAAACAGCCTGCCTGAGATGAGAAGGGTTATAGTAGCGTATAAAGACACTATTGTGATGGAACAAACCCTCGATGATGCGTTAAAAGTAATCTTTGGAGGGGCTCCACCGGCCCAGCCCGAGATCCCGGAGCAGCCGGGGGAGGTTGAGACAGCAACGATTGAAGAGCTGATAAGGACAGCTAACGAGCTGTTCCAGAACGCACAGGAGGCCTTAAGAAACGGCAACTGGGCACAGTACGGAGAATATATCGGAAAGCTTGAAAGCGTATTGAACAGAATGGCAGAGGCTAGTAGGAATCGGGAACAGTAAGACGAAATAAAAGGGAAAGCCATCGGCGGCTTTCCCTTTTTTAATGGTGCGCCCGGCATGGGCGCAGTCTAACGGGTGCAAGTCCCGAGTGCGGCCTTGTAGCGGCAAGCACATAGCCAAGGGCAAGGGTGTCGGTCGTGAGGCCGAATCTAAAGGAAGCCGGCGGCAAACCTCTGGTCTGACGAACAGAAATCACATTAGGCAATCTCTGTGGGTAAGGCTGCCATACAAGTCGAAGCCCAATAGCTGCACGGAAACAGGGATTGTAGATGTGGCAGATAGATGGAGGGAAAGACTGCGCTCTTACCCGGGGAGGTCTCATGGACGTGCGGAAACAAGACGTATGAAGCACGGTTGAAACAAGATTTACCGTGAGAAGTCAGCAGAGGCCATAGTACCACAGGCAGTCGACGGCCAGTGGGAAGGGCTGAACTTTAGGAGGATGACAGTCAATGAAAGTTACCGAGGATGGAATAAAACACAGAAAACTTCGAAGAGAAGGCTATCTGCAAAAAGTACCTGCGGAACAGGGAGGATATGCAGAAGCGTGCGCTCCATCGAGGATAACTGAAAACAACGTCGCCAATGCATACTCGTCGACAGACAGGCTGTTGGAGAAGATATTGGATAAAGACAACATGAACCTGGCATACAAAAGAGTAAAGTCCAACAAAGGAGCAGGCGGAATAGATGGGATGGGGGTAGATGAACTTCTGCCATATCTCAAAGAAAACGGCCAGCAACTAATCCAACAGATAAGGGATGGGAAATACCGTCCCAATCCTGTCCGTAGGGTAGAAATACCCAAAGAAGAAAGAGGAAAGGTACGAAAACTGGGCATTCCCACGGTAGTGGACAGATAACCTCTAAGTCCACTTTTGAGCAATATCATGCTAAATGAACTGGACCATGAACTTGAAAGAAGAGGGCACCGCTTCGTGCGCATAATATGCCGATGATGTACTGATTCTCTGCAAAAGTAAAAGAAGCGCCTGTAGAACACTGGAGAAGATATTGCCGTACATCGAAGGGAAACTATTCCTGAAAGTAAACAGGGAGAAAACAACAGTGGACTATATCGGGAAAGTAAAATTTCTCGGTTTCACCTTTTACCGGTACAAAGGAGTAACGAGAGTTCGTATCCACCCAAAAACCGTTATAAAGATGAAGGACAGAATAAGAGAACTGACAGCCAGAAGCAACGGATGGGGCAACGAATACCGGGCTATGAAGCTAAAACAGTATATTACAGGCTGGGTCAACTACTTCAAGCTGGCAGATATGAAAGGATTGCTAAAGGAAATCGATGAATGGATGAGAAGGCGTATCCGCGCTGTCTACTGGAAACAGTGGAAGAAAATAAAGACCCGGTTCAAAATGCTGAAACACTTCGGAATTGACGAAGAGGAAGCATGGAAATTCGCGAATACGAGAAAAGGCTATTGGAGAACCTCCAACAGCCCCATTCTTAAACGTTCACTAGATAACCAAACGATTGGTAGTCTAGGCTACATCTCTTTCCTCGACTATTATCAGCGAGTATGCGTAAACTAAAGAAGCGCCGTATACCGAACGGTACGTACGGTGCTGTGAGAGGTCGGTAGGTGAATTAATCACCTACCTCCTACTCGATCAATTTCATCAGCGCTCATATTATCAAGCAGTTGGGCTTTTCTAGCGATTTCACGTCTGCTGAGGACTCCTTTATCTATAAGCAGCTCTATCAGACTGGCGATGGCAAGCGTATTCCGGTAATCTATTTCTTTCATATCTCCAAGTTGAGCGATCACGTCAATATCATCCATACCGACACCCCCCATGGCTTATTACTCTGATTATTACCAACAGGATAGGTTTTTATTCTCAAGATATTATTGCTATTTATTAACAAAAAATTTACAGTACACATACAATATAGTGAAAATTAGAGATACGCTTATTTAAGGAGGTAGTTCCATGGACAGGAATGGAGATATGCAGGAGATCACCAAGAAAGATGAAATGTACGGGAGATTTGAACTGGCGACTGCCTATGTGCCTTATCAGCAGTGGGGAGAACTATATCCCCCAGGGGAAGCTCTGGCCAAGGGGACGATTTTTCCGGCCCTGTACAGGCCATATAGAGAAGAATAAGAAAGGGGAGGTTATATATGTACTACAATCCTTACAACAATTACTGGGGAGTATGCCCGTATATGCCCGTCGGCGGATACCCGATGGGAGACGCCATGAAGTACTATTATCAGCCTGAAATCCCGGTTCCGAAGGGAATGAGGGAAATGATAGTAAAGATAATGGAAACAGAGTTTTATGTAGTAGAATTAGCCCTTTATCTTGATACGCATCCTTCGGATGAGAATGCTATAAAGTTATTTAATGAGGCTGTTGGCAGACTGGATGAATTGAAAGAGGCTTACAGGGAAAAATATGGCCCGTTAACGCATTATGAGAAAACCGGGTGCCCATACCAATACGTCCAAGGCCCATGGCCGTGGGAACTATAGAGAGGTGATACGAATATGTGGATGTATGAAAAGAAGCTCGAATACCCCGTAAGGGTCGAGAAATGCGATATAAAAATGGCAAAATACCTTTCTGCACAGTATGGTGGGCCGGACAGTGAGCTTTCTGCCGGCATCAGATACCTGACCCAGAGATATACCATGCCGCTTGAGCAGGGTAAGGGCCTGCTGACAGATATAGGGACAGAGGAATTGGCCCACTGGGAGATTATAGGAACCATGATTTATAAGCTGCTTAAGGGCGTGCCGGCAGAGGTGCTGGAGAGAGAAGGGCTGGGAGCACATTTTGCTGAGCATGGCCGCGCAGTTTATCCTGGTGATGCAGCCGGCGTCCCGTGGACCGCTGCCTATATTCAGGCCCATGGGGATCCCGTTGCTGACCTGCATGAAGATCTAGCGGCAGAGCAAAAAGCCCGTGCTACCTATGAACATCTCATAAACCTGACCGACGACACGGGAATTAAGGATACGCTGAGATTCCTTCGAGAAAGAGAAGTCGTACATTTCCAGAGGTTTGGGGAAGCCCTTAGGCTTGTCAACGAATATAAGCCGACCAAGAAGATCTATTAAACACTAAAGGGCATGGGCTATGTAGGGGAGCTTCCCCTGCATACATATTGAATAACTGCAATCACATGAATAACTGCAATTAGCTTGATTTTTTTTATTTCTGTGTTATAATACATCTTAAATCAGCCAAAAATATGGAAAAGCTATGAAAGGGAAAAGTATAAAGCCGGATTGTTGCAGAGAGCCGGTGGTTGGTGCAAACCGGTACAGTTAGCTTTTGAATCCGCCCTTGAGCTCGGGACGGCAAGTCTTCGCGGTAAGCAGCCGTTATTCTGCAAAGAGTTGGGCTTATGGCCAACTAGGGTGGCAACGCGGGTACTCTCGTCCCTTGAGGGATTGAGGGTTTTTTATTTTGTTCCGTATTTCATTTTTGAAAATGCAAAGGGATAAGACCGTAATAAAAAAACAAAAGGAGTTGATACTATTGTTAGACCTGAAATTCATAAGAGCAAACCCGGAACTTGTCAAAGAAGGCCTTGCAAAGAGAAAGGAAGATATAAACATTGACAGGCTGATTGAACTCGATGAGAAAAGGAGAAGCCTCCTGACGGAAGTCGAGCAGCTCAAGAGTAAGCAGAACTCAGTCTCAAAGGATATACCGAAGCTCAAGAAGGAAGGCAAGGATGTTCAGCCCATATTTGAAGAGATGAGGCTGCTATCGGAGAGTGTCAAGCTTATGGACGGCCAGCTCAAGGAAATAGAAGCGGAAATTCAGGATATGCTTTATTCTATACCCAATATACCCCATCCATCGGTGCCGGTTGGAGATACCGACGAGGACAACGTGCCGGTGAGGCACTGGGGAGAACCGAGGAAGTTCGATTTTGATTTTAAAGCCCATTGGGATATAGGCACAGATTTGGGAATACTGGACTGGGCTTCGGCCGGCAAGGTTACCGGAGCAAGATTTACCTTCTACAGGGGAGCAGGAGCGGCCCTTGAGAGGGCTCTGATCAATTTCTTTATCGATGTGCATACAAAGGAACACAACTACGAAGAAGTATTTCCGCCCTTTATGGTTCACCGCAACAGCATGGTAGGAACAGGACAGCTTCCAAAGTTTGAAGAAGACGCCTTCAAAGTCCATAACACCGAATACTTCCTTATACCTACCGCAGAGGTCCCTGTGACCAACATATACAGGGAACAGATTTTAGAGCCGGGCGTTCTTCCGATAAAGCACGTAGCATACAGTGCTTGCTTCAGGGCGGAAGCAGGTTCGGCGGGAAGAGACACAAGGGGACTAATCAGGCAGCACCAGTTCAACAAGGTTGAGCTTGTGAAGTTCGTGGAACCCGAGACTTCGTACGATGAGCTTGAAACCCTGGTCAACGATGCGGAGAGGATACTGCAGCTTCTAAACCTTCCGTACAGGGTCAGCATGATGTGCACCGCAGACCTGGGTTTTACCGCAGCCAAAAAGTATGACCTCGAGGTGTGGATGCCCAGTTATAATAGATATGTCGAGATTTCGTCCTGCAGTAATTTTGAGGACTTCCAGGCAAGAAGGGCGGAGATTAAATACAGGCCTGCCATTGGCGAAAAGGCCAGGTATATACACACGCTCAATGGTTCCGGCCTTGCTGTCGGAAGGACCGTTGCAGCGATTTTGGAAAATTACCAGCAGGCAGACGGCTCGGTTGTCATCCCGGAAGCTCTGAGGCCATATATCAACGGCCTTGAAAAAATAGAAAAAAAATAGTATAATAATTAAACCAGCGGCTGGTATAAACAGCTGCTGGTCATGCTCCGCCAAAGTGGGTCCGGAGCCATTTATTGCAATTTTCAAGCCATTTATTGCACTCGTTTCTTTATTGACACTGTTATTAAAAGTTGCTATAATAACTTATGTGTCAAAAAAGGAAGGGTGTCCGAGAGGTTTAAGGAGCTGGTCTTGAAAACCAGTGACTCCGCAAGGGGCCGTGGGTTCGAATCCCACCCCTTCCGCCAGAAAAACTAAATAATATTTAGAGGAAACGCGGAGAAGTACTCAAGTTGGCCGAAGAGGCGCCCCTGCTAAGGGTGTAGGTCGCGAAAGCGGCGCGAGGGTTCAAATCCCTCCTTCTCCGCCATTTTTTTATTTGCGCCGTTAGCTCAGTTGGATAGAGTGCATGACTACGAATCATGAGGCCACAGGTTCGAATCCTGTACGGCGCACCAGGAATAGGACCCTTGATTTTTCAAGGGTTTTGTTATTTTTTGATAATGCATTGATTTTAATTTTGGTAGGTTTCAATGTATCACTAAAGAGTCAAAGGTAGGTGTGTAAACGTCAATATAAAGGATACCAAAAACGCGCATATTTCGGATACCACTTTCAAACCTAAATTTTGGGATTATCAAGTATGGTTTTCCGGTTTTCTATGCGCCAGCTTGGTCCTTCCAGCGTAAATATCTCACACTGATGAGCGAGCCTGTCCAGAATTGCTGCTGTGATTACGCTGTCTCCAAGAAATTCGCTCCATTCCTCAAAACCCTTGTTGCTAGTCAATATTATTGAGGTTTTCATATATAGCTCGTTTATGAACTCATAAAGCTTGTTGACTTCCTGTCTTGAAATGGGCAAAAAGCCCACCTCGTCCAGTATCACAAGATCACTGTTCTTTATCTGTTTTATTCTACGGCTGGATTTGGTACGGATTTCAGCTGTTTTAAACAATTGCATCAGCTACTCCAGGGTTACGAAGGATACATTGTATCCGGCATCAATAGCCTTTATTCCCAGCCCTATGGACAGCCGGGTCTTTCCTAACCCCGGAGGCCCTAAAAACATGATGTTGAATGCACTCTCCAGCCAGGTTAATTCAGACAGCTGCTTTATATGCAGCTTCGTTATGCCCCTGAAGCCCTTACGATTGAAATCAAAGCTTTCCAGTGTTTCCTGATATGGAAATGCTGCTGCTTTTGTCCTTTTTATTCTGCCTTTTTCTCTCCGGCTTTGGGACTCGCATGCCAGAAGCGTTTCTATCACTTCCAAGGGCGTATTGTTTTTAATGGCAGCATTTCTTAATATCTCTTCAAGCTTCGCTGCGGATTCATTCAGTTTCAGATATTTCAACAGTTCTTTAACCTTTGCTAATTCAGGCATTTTACTTTCCCTCCTCCAAGGTTTTTTATATATTCTCCGATGTCACGCCTGCTTACATTTACGGTGTACAGCAGTTTGGTGCCAGGTGGAGGAGGGGTGTCCGTATTCAGATCTTCTGTTGTGCTTGGGGATGTTACTATTGCAATACATAACCCACCTTTTCTCCTTCTTCATTTTTAGACCTCCTGTGATATTTTGTCTGTTTCATCAGCAAGCATTATATTATCACATCAGTCTTATTTTTTATCTAAAGGTGGTATCCTTTTTACGCGCGTTTTTGGTACCTTTTATTTTATCATTCACATAGGTGTGGTGCTGACTTTGTTCGGAATCTTTAATAACTGTATTCAAGTTTGCTAGGCAACATTATGGGAATTTGAGTTATGTTAAGGTCAAATATGTATTAAATGTTTTATTAAATAAATTGCTATTAATGGACCATACCAGTAAATCTTTATATAAATTTATCCACGGATAATTAGGAGAGTTTATGTCCCCAGTTAAATATACTTTTACTAGGTTCAACATCCTAGTATTAAAGGAACATTGACTACAATTGATGATTTCTAGATAATTAGCTATTAATTTTGCACATATTTTAATATTATTGAAATCATCCAATAATAAATTCATAATCTCATGGTCATCTGCGTTTGGTAGAATTTTCTTAGCTGTTTTTATTTTTATTTGGGCAATTCCTATACTGATGTTTTTTCTTATCATAAGTTTAGGAAATAGTTTACAAGTAATACACTCAACATTCCGCGTTAGAAAACTCCTTCTATTTATCGTTTCTATTAAAATTATTGAAAATAATATTTCGGGACAAATGTCATATTCATACGAAATTTCTTTAATATAAAACACATATTTTTTCAACTTTAAAGCCTCAGAAAGTAACTGCATTTTATATAGTTCATATTTATAATAGTAACCTGATAAAGAATCATTCTTCATAATCTTGAATATCCGAAGTAACAGCTGTTTTTAGCCTTACTTCTCTATTTAATACTTTCAATATCTTAATAAAAGCACATGATATTACAGTAAAGAAGATTCCATCCATTAAGAATACAAATAAACGGAAGGGATCATGCCAAATGTTCAAATACTCTTGCAGCATTGGTTTTATAAGAATTAATGAGGTTACTCCAAAATCTGCAACAACTGCAGAAAGTAGTACGAACAAAAGATAACTTAATAAAATAGTTTTCCTTTTATCTGCTAATCTATAGTCTACAAATTTTGGATTTAAAATAGCAGGCCATACTATCAAAAAGCTTCCCAGGACTACACCCAGAATAACAACTTTTTCAGTGCGGAAGAATAGATAAGAAAAAAAGGCAAAAGTATAAATATAAAAAGCCTTAATAAAAAAAGCAAGTGGCTTTATTGAAGTTTTCAAACCATATATAACTTCTCCAAATCCAAAATAATAAACATTATCACGTATCCTTTGTAAATAAAACATTAAAACATAAGCAAACGCTAAAAAGAACGATATTAACAATTCTATAATATCAAAATAACACATGTACTTTCCCCTCCTAGTTCTAGCTAGCCTATAGCCTCAATAACTAACTCAAACTTATCCTCGTCGAATTTATACTTTAAAATTGCATAATTCATTACATGGCCATCTTCTAGTAATACAGCAAAATAATCTTCTAAAAGATAATATAATTTGACTACATACCATTTCATCGCACCTAAGGTTGGGGAATTCTTAAAAAGTGATTTTTGTGTGTTTTCGATTTTCGTAATGAGTATTTTTTTATCAATAGGAATTCGTTCATCATTTAATGCATGTAAAATAAGCAAATTCCATTTATCAGTCAACTTTCCACTGTTTATTGTAATATTATTTATGATTTCTTGAGCCTCCATAGTGCCCTCTCTTTCTAATTAAAATTGGATTTTATATAACTTCGTATATGTGTCTGCATTTTTCTCTAAAGGCATCAGTCCGCATTCTACTATCTGTCCCTTAATCCCAGGAAAAAATTATATATCGGCGCAAGCGTCTCAAACCCCTCAATCAGGTCACCGACCAAATCCGGGCTGAATAGGCGCTCATCTATCTTCCTGTTGCACACGAAATATAAATCTTTTCTTTGATACCATTCATTAAGGTCATCCGGCAAATCAGGATTGATTATCCTTTTATATTTCTCCCCTTCAAGGGCAAATAATTCTTGCTTCTTGTATATCGAGTGTATTTTAATGAATTCCTTTTTACCTTCATCGATCATGCTCCGCAGTTTATATAAGGTTTCTTTGGGGATGCTGTAAAAGCCCATCCCGTATCTGTAATAATCGGGAAATATCTCGAAGAAATATGTAGGCTCTGCTTTCCAATCCTGATACATCCTTTTGAAAGCAATCCACATATTCGTTCTATACGGGCTCTTGTCATTTGAAAACCTGATATCGCGGTTAATTCTGGATATTGCTTTCTTGGGGCTTACTTCAAACAATGGATCGATAGACAGCATGAACGGGCTCAAGTTCAAAACTAGTTCCTGCATTGGTTCAGCAAGGAATTCTTTATACTTATCCCTGTTTGCTTCGAACCACTGCTTATTGTTGTTTTCCTTTAGCCCGTTCAGATAGTTAATGGTCTCCATGGAAAAACCCTTAAACATGATCTTACCTCCTGCCGTTTCCTTATAATTACAGCGATTTAATATTTTGCAAAACTGTAGAATATATCAATAATTATAGAATATTTCTACTTTGTTTTTAGACTTATCCCTGTTTTTTAACTCCGTCAACAGTTCCTTTGTAAAACCACCCAAATTGCAGCTTTCAATCTCATTTAGGCCCACCCACCTATATTCTTGAGCTTCATCATTCAGGATGACACCGGTAAAATCCGTTTTACATTCATAATCGATAAAAATAAAGTGTTTTTTCTCATGGAAAGTGCTGCTGTCGATAGATTCTTTCAGACTTACTAGCTTTATGTCATATATCTCCAATCCGGTTTCTTCGGAGATTTCTCTTTTTAAAGCTTCCTCCATTTTCTCACCCAATTCAATGTGTCCACCGGGGATTACATATCTATCGTTCCATTTGTGAGATTTGCAAAGAAGCACTTTTCCTTCAGGATTAAATATTACAGCTCCGACAGTTGGTTCAGGATATTTTTTCATGGTTTTACTCCCACCTGCATTTTCACTTCTTAAATTCACAGATAAATTATACCATGTCAAAATTATACCATAAACAGGTGTCAATATCCCTTCTATAAACTATAGAGGGATTTTTTGTATTAGTATGATAAAATTATGGTAAGACTACCGCAAAGGGGAAGTGATAATGGAGGGTTACGTGCAGGTTTATACCGGAGATGGCAAGGGGAAGACAACAGCAGCACTGGGTCTTTCACTGCGGGCCGCAGGAGCAGGATTAAAGGTTTTTATCGGGCAGTTTGTAAAAAGCCAGTATTATAGTGAGCTGAAAACACTTATGAAGCTCTACCCGGACATTACGGTTAAGCAATACGGGAGAAGCTGTTTCATATACCGTCAGCCCTCAGATGAGGACATCCAGGCTGCAAGGAAGGGCTTTATTGAGATTGAGAAGATTGTTTTGTCGGGTGAATATGAACTGGTTGTCCTGGATGAAGCAAATATCGCTATGTATTATAACCTGGTACCTGTGGAAGACTTTATCAGACTTATAGATAACAAACCGCAGCACGTTGAACTTGTTTTTACAGGGAGGAGGGCGCCCCAGGATATAATTGACAGGGCAGACCTTGTAACGGTCATGCAGGAAATCAAGCATTATTACTCCAAAGGAGTAGAGGCCAGGGAAGGCATAGAGAAATGAGGAGCAAAAGATAGCAATGAAAAATTAGGGAAGGAGAGAGTAGAGCAATGGATGTATTGGAAGCTATTTTTACCCGTAGGAGCATTCGCAAATTTACCGGGCAGCCGGTTGCCGAAGAGGATTTGAAGACCGTATTGAGGGCTGGGTTTCAAGCACCGTCGGCACACAACTATCAGCCATGGGATTTTGTAATAGTAAGGGACAAAAACACCCTTGAGAGCATCGCACAGGCTCATCCGTATGCAAAAATGCTGCCCCAGGCGGGGTGCGGGATTGTTGTATGCGGAGATAAGGGAAAACAGGGGATGACGGGTTTTCTTGTCGCAGATTGCTCGGCCGCAATAGAAAATATGCTGCTGGCGGCCCATGGCATTGGTCTGGGTGCAGTTTGGTGCGGCTTATATCCTGTATCAGAACTAACAAAAGCAACCGCAAAAATCCTGAGCCTGCCGTCTTCGATTGTGCCTGTGGGCATGGTGGTTGTCGGGCATAAAAACGAGCAAAAAAAGCCGGTTGACCGGTATGACGAATCCAAAGTACATTTTGAACAGTGGTGAATGTCTGATAACGGGAAAGGGACCTTGCCAGAATAATATCTGGATGGGTCCCTTTTAGCATGAAAAGACTTCATAACAATGGCTGTTTGGATGGAAAAGTAATCTAATAAACTAATCTTATTCTGCAAATAATACGGATAATATAGTTTCAGGAGGAAGAGCATGAGAATACCAAACCATATTGGAATCATTCCCGATGGGAACAGGAGATGGGCGGAGCAGAAGGGGCTGCCCAAGGAAAGGGGTTACGGTCACGGGTTAGACCCGGGGCTTCAGCTGTTTAAGCTCTGTAGAGACCTTGGCGTAAGAGAAATTACATACTATGGTTTTACCATGGATAATACAAAGAGGCCTTCGGTGCAGACAAAGGCTTTCACTGAAGCCTGCATCCAGGCAGTTAAAATGCTGTCTTTGGAAGATGCCAGCTTGCTTGTAATCGGCAATACCGAATCGTCTAAATTTCCAAAAGAATTGCTGCCTTACACGGTTCGAAGAACCTTTGGCAGAGGGGGCACAAAGGTTAATTTTCTGGTTAACTACGGATGGGAATGGGATATTAGCAGCCTGCTCAGTGCTAACGATAAGACGAGCTTGGTGACGTGTTTGAAGTCTAACGACATTTCCAGGGTTGACCTGATAATCCGTTGGGGAGGAAGAAGGAGATTGAGCGGATTCCTCCCGATACAGTCGGTTTACTCGGATTTCTTCGTTATCGATGAGTATTGGCCGGATTTTAAACCGGAGCATTTATATGTTGCCCTTGATTGGTACGACAAGCAGGATGTTACCCTGGGGGGTTAATATCCTATTTTTTTTCTACTGAAAAATTTGGTGATAAAGCTTTTTTCCCTTTTGCAATAGGGCAGATTGCCCTTTTCCGCATGGTATGCTTCGCATTTTTCACAGTCATTATGCCTTTCACAATTTGTTTTCGGGCAATTGCATTCGTTATCCATTGTAAGACCCCTTTCATATTCTCAATATGCCTCTATTATATTATGCTGGAATATTCGGCTATTGTAAATGTCTTTTCAAAGGACGGTCCAATGTTGTTATTAAGTATAAGTTATGTTAATATTTTGTTTAAGACAGGCCGGGAAAGGTACGCCGATTTAAGGAGGTGTTTATGTGGGAGGAAATTTCAGGGTAAAAGTAGGACATGCAAAATTCGAGCAGGAAGAAAAAACGGTAGCCAGCGTTGTAGAGCAGATAAAACAGGAAGATACCAGCTTAGTCCTATTTTTCTGCTCCAGTCATTTTAACCAGGAGAAAATAGCAAAGGCGTTTCAAGAGGAGGCCCGGGATCCCTGTTTTGCCTCGGCTACATTTGTTGGCTGCACCACCGATGTGGTTATTACCTCCCAGGGATTTCAAAGCAATAGTCTTGCAGCTATGAGTTTTAACTCTGACAGCATGAAGGTCGGTATCGGATTAGGAAAAAATATTGAGAAAGACCCTATCAGCGCTGCCAAGGCTGCAGTTGCCGAAGCCGCCCGGCAGTTAAATACGACACCCGACCAACTGGATGACAAATATGTGGGCATTGTACTGATCGATGGCACCTCTGAAGTTGAAGAATTTGTAATCATGGGGATTGCAAAAACCGCCCGCCGGTTAAGAACAGTAGGTGGTTCCGCAGGAGATGACTATAGTTTTAATAAAGTATTTTTGCATCTTAATTTTGAAACCTTTAACAATGCATTAATCTTTATCCTGATAAAAACCGATACACCCTTTGCAACCATTTCCACCAACAATTATTTGCCTACTCAAAAAAAATTAAGGGTTACCAAAGCTGACCCTGAAAAAAGAGTGGTGTATGAGTTTAATGGCAGACCTGCCGTCAGTGAGTACTGTAGAGCCATTGGCTCTAAAACAAAAGATATAAATCCGCAGATGTTTGTCACACACCCTCTGGGAATCAACATTGGAGAGAACTATTATTTGAGAAGCCCGTTGCGGGCGGAAAATGACGGGGGCTTGAAGTTTTTCAGCAGGATAACGGAAAACAGCAGGCTGACCGTTATGGGTCCAGGAAACTTAATCGCTGAAACCAGGAAGGCGATTGATACTGTCCAAAAGAAATTAGGGGAAATAAGTGCAATGATTGTTTTTAACTGCCTTTTACGGTATATAGAATCAGAGGTTCAAAGAAGCACCTCAGAGGTATCAAAAGTTTTAAGCGTGGCTCCTGTTTGTGGCTTCAACACATACGGAGAACAATATGACGGACTGCATATTAATCAAACTTTAACTATGCTTGTATTTGGAGAAGAGTGAAACCATGAAAAAAGAAGCTAGAATTATATCATCGGCCCAAAAATGCCTGCAGATTCTAAAATATATGGCTAATGTGAATGAAGAGCTCAGTCTCAATGAACTGGCTGAAGCTATGGATGTTAACAAAAGCACCATGCATCATTATCTCTCGACACTATTACTGGAGGAGTTCATAACTCAAAACCCAAAGACCAAGGATTACCGGATCGGGCCGGAAGCTTTTAAGGTAGGGGAATGCTATCTGAGAAGGGATTTTCCCTATGATGAGATGGGTAAAATCCTTCGGGAGCTCCATGAAAAGGTAGATCAGAGCGTCTATTATTTCCTGCGCACGGATACAAAGGTCAGCTGTATTTTGGCTAAAGAAAGCCCTTCAAGGGACAGCATTCATTTAGACTTGGGGACCGCTTTTCCTCTGCATGCCAGCGCTTCCGGCAAGGTTTTTCTGGCCTACATTGCCAAGGCTGAGCGGGATCACATATTTAAGCAGACCGGACTTCCGGCTTATACTGAAAAAACCATTACCGACCGTAATTTGCTGGAAAAAGAAATAATACAGGTTCGCCTTCAGGGCTATATTTTAAGTGACGGAGAATACGGGGATTTTCGTGAAATTGCGGTGCCCGTCGTGGGATTTGGAGATAAAATAGTGGGAGCCCTATCGGTTATAGGGTTTATTGAAAAGCTATCCGACCGGGAGATTAAGGAAGTCGTCAAGCACCTAACCCATTATGGACATATTATGTCGGATACGGTTCACAATGTGGTGCTGTAACAAAGGGAAAGCATATTTACGGCAAAGGTAGAAGAAGGGTCTAATACTAGAGGCTCTTCTTTTTTTATTGCATAAGAAAGTATACTTTCTTATGCAATAAAAAAAGAAACCGCATTTTTTAAACGCGACTATTAAGAAAATTCAAAAAACCATTTGCTTTTTGTATCTATCATTTAATATAATAATAGCAACAGATGATATTATCAAAGATAATTTGATAATATCAAACAAACCCGTCCCATGAGTTCTTTATGGAGGAAATTAGCTTATAAGCATTAATTGCCCGTCAATCTCATAAATTATAATGATCGAGACTCCGACCTTACTGATCCCTACGGGATTTGTAAGGCGTAAGGGCGTAAGGAGCAATCTTTATGCCTGCCGTTAGCAAAGGAGCCTAACCAACAGTTAAGGTATTTTATACCTTAAAAGAGGAGGCGGCCTTTGCCTTTTTATTTGGAACCTGCCTTTAAGATCACAGATAAATTTGTGCATTAAATGCAGCCTTATAGGGGGCTGTAAGTTTGCACAATGTTATATAAAAAATATAAAGGAGGTGCAATCTGGTGCCAGGTGAAAATGGTGACCAGAAGTAAAGTGGGTAAAATACTGATGCTTTCACCCGAGAAATGTATTGGCTGCAGAACATGTGAGCTGATATGTTCGTTCAACAAAATCAAAGCATTCAACCCAAAGAGCTCCAGAGTATCCGTTATATCATACGATGAAGCAGCCATATCCATCCCTATCATGTGCATGCAGTGCGAAGAGCCTTCCTGTATGAAGGTATGTCCTACTTCAGCTATACGCAAGACTGAAGATGGGTCGGTTGCGATTGACGAGAAGAAGTGTATAGGCTGCAAGCTGTGCGTAAGTGCATGTCCCCTTGGCAACATAACATTCAGCGCAACAGAAAAGAAAATTATTAAATGTGACCTTTGCGAAGGGGAGCCAAAATGTGCAGAGTTCTGTCCTTCAGGCGCTATAGAGTTTAAGGATGCTGTTCCAAGCACAATAAGCAGGAAAAAAGTGATTGCTGAAAAATTTAAGGATTTGTTTGGGGAGGTGAGCGAATAATGTTTGGTTTTGTCGGTACCTTAATTCGTGTAAACCTGACTGAAGGCACTATTAAAAAAGAGGCTTTAAACCTGAATGATGCCAGGGCATATATAGGAGCAAGAGGTCTGGGTACTAAAATAATGATGGACGAAGTGGACCCCAAGGTTGATCCGTTCAGTCCCGACAACAAACTAATATTTATGACCGGCCCGCTTACCGGCACGTTTGCATCAAGTGCGGGGAGATATGAGGTTATTGCAAAAGCACCCCTTACAGGTACAATAGGCGCTTCAAACTCAGGAGGACATTTTGGACCTGAATTGAAGTTTGCCGGCTATGACGGCATTATCTTCGAAGGCAAATCGAAAAAACCTGTTTACCTTTGGATAAATGACGATCATGTAGAGCTGAGAAATGCCGGACACCTGTGGGGCAAAAGTGTATTTGACACCACCGACCAACTGATGGAAGAAACTTCAGAGGATGCCAGAATTGCATGTATAGGACCTGCAGGTGAGAAAATGGTACTTTTTGCAACAGTAATGAACGACAAGCACAGGGCAGCCGGGCGTTCGGGCCTTGGTGCGGTAATGGGTTCAAAGAATTTAAAGGCTGTGGCTGTAAGAGGAACTAAGTCCATACAGGTAGCTGATCCCGATGCATTTCTTGAAAAATGTATTGATGCAAGAAGGAAATTGAAAGAACACCCTGTAACAAGCGCGGGGCTTCCCACCTACGGAACGGAAATACTTGTGAATATATTGAATCAATCGGGGGCTCTGCCAACCAGGAACTGGAGGGATGGCGGTTATTTCGAAGATGCGGACGAAACGGGCGGAGAATCACTGACTGATAAATTCCTTGTAAGGAACAAAGGCTGCTTTGGGTGCTCAATAGGCTGCGGAAGGATCACCAGAGTTCCTGAAGGCAAATTCAAGGGTTTCGGAGAAGGGCCTGAATACGAAGCAGGCTGGTCATATGGTGCTGACTGCGGAGTTAAAGACCTGGCTGCAATTTGCAAGGCAAACTATATCTGTAATGAACTGGGACTTGACCCGATTACTATGGGCTCTACCATAGCATGTGCTATGGAAATGAGTGAAAAAGGCATTCTGTCTGAAGAAGAAGTGGGCAGGAAACTAAGATTCGGGGATGCGGATGCTATTGTTGAGCTGACAAAAATGACCGGTTTGAGGGAAGGTTTTGGAGATAAACTGGCGGAAGGGTCTTACAGGATGGCATCCGGTTATGGATACCCTGAATTGTCCATGTCGGTTAAGAAACAGGAAATGCCGGCTTACGACGGAAGGGGTGTACAGGGAATGGCCCTTGAATATGCGACATCCAACCGTGGAGGCTGCCATGTGAGAGGATACCTGACATCACCTGAGATTCTTGGTGTTCCTGAAAAACTTGACCCCCTTGTAACAACTGATAAGGCTTCCTGGCTGAAACTCTTCCAGGACCTCACTGCAGTTGTGGATTCTGCAGGATTATGCCTGTTTACAACCTTTGGCATCGGGCTTCCTGAAATATCTTCCATGCTGAGGACAGCATTGGGCCTTGACTGCACCGATGAAGAAATACTTCAAAAGGGAGAGCGCATCTGGAACCTTGAGAGATTGTTCAATCTCGAAGCAGGCTTTACAAAAGCGGATGATACTCTGCCGCCCAGACTGCTGAATGAACCACTGGCATCAGGTCCTGCAAAAGGTAAAGTAGTTGAACTGGATGTAATGCTTAAGGAATACTATCAGGTAAGAGGATGGGACAGTGAAGGCGTGCCCGAGGAGGGTAAGTTAAAGGAACTCTCAATAAAATAAGTGGCTAAAACAAGTGATTGAAACATATTAATACGAAATATTTACCTGTAAGTTGACAGTGTATTTGTACGGTCAACTTACAGGTAAAGTTTCTTAATTGGAGTTAATTATTATGAAAATAAAGTTTTTTGCATATATAAGGGACTATACAGGTTCCAAGGAAATTGAATATAACCGGTGCGCTACTGTTCAGGAGCTTCTGGATGAGCTATGCATAAAGTATGGTATAAAATTCCGGAAATTAATATTTACAGATGATCATCAGTTAAGTGATGAAATAATTATTCTGGTAAACGGCAGGAGCATCGTGCACTTGAACTTCCTTAATACTCCTTTGAAACAGGATGATGAAATAAGTATCTTTCCCGTTGTAGCAGGAGGTTAAACGATAGATTATTAATCTGGGAGAAGGTGTAGCATAAATGTCCTCTGGAAAAACACAGGAAATATTTTCTTATACCAGCTCAATATTAAAAGAATATCCTAGAGAGCAGAGATTCTTGCTTGCAATCCTCCAGGATATACAGAAGCAATATAACTACTTGCCAAGAGAAGCATTGACAATCATACATGAATATCTTGATATCCCTATGAGTAAGCTGTACAGCATGGCCACATTCTACAAGGCATTAAGCCTGAAACCCAAAGGTAAATACGTAATAAAAGTATGTGACGGAACAGCATGCCATATAAGGGGCTCAAGCCTGATAATCGATGAAATTCAAAAACTGCTCAATATCTCACCGGGTGATACTACCGAAGATGGTTTGTTTTCCCTCGAAACAGTAAACTGCCTCGGTTCCTGTGCATTGGCGCCTGTTATGGTTGTCAACGGCAAATACTTCGGAAAAGTTACTCCTAAAATGGTAAAAAAAATCATTGACGAGTTTGGGGGCCAGAACAGTGAAGATATTTAAAAGCAAAAAGAAAAAGGCAGTTCTTGTTTGCTGTGGTACAGGCTGTCTGGCTAATAACAGCCTTGAGATATATAAAGAGCTTAAAAGAAAAGCTGAAATATCAGGTATAAACGTCAAAATTCGCCCTGCAGTCAAGGCTACAGGGTGTAACGGGTTGTGCGAAAAAGGGCCGATCGTTAAAATTTATCCTGATGACATCTTTTATTGTAATGTAAAAGTATCAGATGTAGATGAGATAATAGACAGAACCATAAAAAATGATGAAGTAATTGACAGACTGTTATACCTGGACACCTCAACAGGGAAAAGGGTAAAATCCCATAAAGACAGTAAATTCTATGGAAAGCAAACAAAAATTGCCCTTCGGAATATAGGAGAGGTTGATCCGGCAAGTATTGAAGATTATATTGAACGCGGTGGTTACCAGGCGTTGAAAAAAGCATTATCTGATTTATCTCCTGGTGATGTCATATCAGAAATAAAAAAATCCGGTCTGCGCGGGAGAGGCGGAGCCGGATATCCAACGGGCAGCAAATGGGAACAGTGTGATAAAGCTAATAATTTTCCGAAGTACGTTGTCTGCAATGGCGACGAAGGCGATCCGGGTGCATTTATGGACAGAAGCATAATGGAAGGCGACCCGCACAGTGTTATTGAAGGCATGCTCATCTGTGCATATGCTGTCCGGGCTGAACAGGGCTATGCATATATCAGGGATGAGTACTCTCTGGCGATAGAAAACATGTCAAAGGCGATAGAACAAGCTAAAAAACGGGGGTTTTTAGGAAGTAATATCCTTAACAAAGGATTCAATTTCGATATTCAGATTGTAAGAGGCGGAGGGGCCTTTGTATGCGGAGAATCCACAGCGCTTATGTCATCTATTGAGGGCAATGTGGGAGAGCCCAGGATCAAATATATTCATTCAACCGAAAGGGGTCTGTGGGAACATCCTACGGTACTTAACAACGTTGAAACCTGGGCAAATGTTCCTGTAATAATAGACAAAGGCGCTGAGTGGTTTAATTCGATTGGTACCGAGAGGAGTAAAGGGACAAAAGTATTCTCTCTCGTAGGAAAAGTAAACAATACCGGGCTGATAGAAGTCCCAATGGGAATGACCCTTAAAGAGATAATCTTTGATATTGGCGGAGGAATACCGGGAAGCAAGAAATTTAAAGCAGTTCAGACCGGCGGCCCTTCAGGCGGCTGTATACCGGAAAGCCTGGTGGATTTAAAGGTGGATTTCGACTCCCTGGATGAAGCCGGCTCAATGATGGGGTCAGGTGGAATGATAGTAATGGATGAAGATACCTGCATGGTTGAGGTAGCCAGATATTATCTGAACTTCCTGTCCGAAGAATCCTGCGGCAAATGTGTTCCCTGCAGGGAGGGGATAAAGAGAATGCTGGGAATTGTAGACGGTATTTGCTCGGGACGGGGACAGGAAGAAGACATTGATTTGCTGTTTGAATTATCTGAGACAATAAAAGAGGCATCATTATGCGGGCTTGGAAAAACTGCGCCCAATCCGGTTATTACCACAATAAAATACTTTAGGGAAGAATATCTTGAGCATATAATTAATAAACGCTGTCCTGCAGGCACATGTAAAGAGCTAATCAATTACTACATTGATGAGGATATCTGCAAAGGCTGTGGCCTGTGTCAGAAAAATTGCCCATCCGGGGCTATTTCAGGACAGCTGAAGTCAAAATATACGATTGACATTTCAAAATGCGCTAAATGCGGTGTATGCAGGGATGTCTGCAAGTTTAAAGCTGTTAAGATAAAGGGAGGGGTGGCGAAATGAATATTGTTATAGACGGCAAAGAATGCAGAGCGGAGCACGGTGAATATATTCTGGATGTAGCCGAAAGAAATGGTATACACATACCTGCATTATGCCACTCCGAAGCCTTGCCCGGGCAGGGAAACTGCAGAATGTGCATTGTCGAGATTATCGATAATTCAAGGCGAAAAATTGTTACTTCGTGCTCATATCCTATTACAAAAGAAATAGAAGTCGTTACCTGCTCGGAAAAAATAAAAAAAATGCGCAAGACAATTATGAGATTAATCTCTGCCAGAGCTCCCAGCAGTGATCTTATTAAACAATTATCCGAAGAATATGATCTCCCTCCCGAAACCAAGTTCAAAATTGATAAGGAGGAAAAATGTATTCTATGCGGATTATGTGTAAGAGCATGCGGTGAAGTCGGTGCACATGCTATTTCTACGGTAAATCGAGGAACGATAAAAAAAGTATCAACGCCCTTTGAGGAAACACCCCCTGAGTGTATTGGCTGTGGAGCATGTGCTTATGTATGTCCTACCGGTGCTATAGAAATCGAAGAGCATCAAGGGAAAAGAACAATATGGAACAAAACCTTTGAACTCTTCAAATGCACCGGGTGTGGAGATTACTTCATGACTCAGGAGCAGTATGAGTATATAAAGAATAAGAAAGGAATAGCCATAGACGGATTATTATGTGACAAATGCAGGAAAAAAAGCACAGGCGAAAAACTCAAGGAAGCTCTCTGCAATGTGGTAATAAAAGGAAAATAATCTGAATGCACCTCTGAGACGGTAGAAGCCCGGGAATGATTTTCCGGGCTTTTTATCCCTGGCAAAGGAGGATTTTTTGCTGCCGCATTATATGTCAAAAAGGCTGACTTGCTTGCATTGAGGCGCTTGCTTTTGAGCAAAAGCATTTTCCGTTACAAGGTGCTCTTCAGGTATGTCGGCGATAAAAGGAGATGGGGTACGGGACGTCAGAAGTACAAGTTCATCCTGTGCTCTTGTCATCCCGACATAGAAAAGCCGCCTCTCCTCGTCAATATTAAAGTCATGGCTGCTGTTCCTTAAAGGAATCATACCATCGTTTACGCCGCATATGAACACTATGGGGAATTCAAGACCTTTTGCCCCATGCATGGTCATTAGTGAAACCGCGTCCGGAGAATAAACCTTGCTGCCGCTGCGGACAACATCGCTTTCGCGCCCCAGCACAAGGTTTTGAATAAAGGAAGGCATCTCTTCGTGCATAACAGACGTATTTAAAAGCAGCTCCATGGACCTTATGCCTGACAGGTTGTTGTCTTTAATCCAGGCATCTATAATCTTCCCCGGCTTTTCTTTATTGATGACAGCTTCATATTTCCGCAGCATCTCTACGAAACTCCCGGGTTTGTCCGGGATATGCGGCGGCGGTTGGACCCCTTCCATGATGCTTGCGAGGGATGATACGCTTTTCTCAACCGCAGCGTAACTTTCCAGGACCTTCTGGATTAGGTCTGCCGGAAATAAGCTTTCTGCTTTAAGGCATGCCCGTAGAGAAGCGATATCCCCGGGGTTCATCAAAAACCTGAAAAAGGCAATCGCCTCACGGACCGGCTTATCCGATAGGAACTCGTCCTGCCCGATTACCACATACTGGATGCCCTCTTTTAGGAGGCACTGCTCCAGAATTTCCGCCTGACGGTTGGTGCGGTATAGTACGGCAATATCGGAAAAGCCTCTCGGATGTCCTGCCGCAGGCCTTTTTCTTTTGGGTGCCGACAGCGCCTGTGCATCAAGCATATCGATACCGCCAACCATACGGTTTATCTCCTTTGCAACAAAAATCGCCTCTGAAAATTCATCATTGGTCTCTATAAGACGTACCTTGGCCCCGCTTTCCCTTTTTGCGTCCAGGGAACGGGTACGGTCCCCCGCAGTCTCCTTTGAGATTACCGATTTGGCACAAACGATTATCTCGGGTGTTGAGCGGTAGTTCTGAGTCAACCGGACGTGCCGGATGTCAGGGAAATCCTCTTTGAACCTTTCAAAATAGCGGAAATCCGAACCCCTGAAACCATAAATGGACTGGTCAGGGTCGCCTATAATAAAAATACTCCTGCTTTTCCTGCCCCATTCTTTTATCAAGCGGTATTGAATCCCGTTTATATCCTGGAACTCATCCACCAGCAGATATGAGAAAGAGTTTTCCAGGCTGCTGTCCGGTATATCCTCTGTGTCTTTACACTCAAACCGCTTGAGCACTTCGAGGAGAATATCGTCATAGTCCATTACACCGTAACGCTCAAGCTGTGAGCAGTATAAATCGTATATAAGGTCAGGGGACACACCTCTCCCGTCAGCGGAATGAGCGTCGAGGAATGTCCCCTTTTGAATCTCATCTCCTGCCGGTGATGCACCGCTTTTAATCAGCGATATCCCTCTCATGACATCCCGCGGAGAAATTTTCAATTTCAAGTCCTTTAATATTTCCTCGACTATTGAAACAGCATTATACTCATCAATAATAGTTATATTATCCTTGCCCTTCCATCCGGACAAAATTTGAAGGCATATGGAGTGGAACGTCCCTATTGTCATTGCACCTGCCGTACGCTTGTCCCCAAAATGCTTCTCCAGACGGACGCGCATCTCGTTTGCAGCCTTATTGGTAAAGGTAACGGCGATTATCTGCGAGGGATGCACACCGCATTTTTCAACAAGGTATGCGATACGGCTCACCAGCGTTTTTGTTTTGCCGGTTCCGGGACCGGCAACTACCGCAATTGCCGGGCTGGAGGATGAGACAGCCTCCCACTGCTCCTGGTTCAATCCATAGGGAATGTCCGAGGGAACAGTTTTAATAGTGTCCCCGCTGCCGTCCGGCGGACAGGGATTTGGCAAGGCCGGAGCGGCTTCATTGGCCGAACCCTTTTTATTCTCAATAGTTTTGGGTGCTGATTGATTTTTAATATAACTACTTTCATCGTTAATAAAGCATAACTGGCCCGAAAGCATGTCTATTTCGCTTTTGTCCATTATTTTAATTCTGCCGTATTCCCCATCAAATCCGGGTTGTATTTCAACCTTGCCGCACCTCAGCCTGCGGATGCCTTCAGCTATGCATGGCCCTGCCGCCAGCTCAATATCGTTCAGCGGCGCCTCACGGAGTATAAACAGCTCCGGTCCGAGGCTCCGTATCAGGTCATCGTACTTTCCCTTTACCTTCGCACTGGCAGCAGTATAACCCAT
Source organism: Bacillota bacterium (assembly GCA_013540605.1). GTDB lineage: Bacteria > Bacillota > Clostridia > Ch29 > Ch29 > Ch29. Next base: position 34,696 of record JABVCK010000014.1, on the reverse strand, counting down.
TGAGGAAGCTATCACCTCATTAAGCGGAACAAGGCTTTCAAAATGCTTTGCCGCTGGAGGGATAAACCCCTCTTCCCTGTCTGCAAGGGCTTCAACCCGGTGAAGCACTCCCACTGTAATCCTGCCGCCGCATACAGGGCATATGCCTCCCGCAGCTCTTGTATCCGAAGGCTTCAAGCATACCTTGCACGCCCTGTGGCCGTCGTAGTGGTATTTTCCTTCCTCAGGGAAAAACTCTATTGTACCGTAAAACTCTTTTGTCCTGCGGTTTTTTAAAGCATTCAATATGCATTGATAAGAAAGCCCGGTATCAAAAATGTTTGCTTCTCTTCCCAGGTTTGCGGGGGAATGCGCATCCGAGTTAGAAACCAGTGTGAATTCATCCAGCGCGGAAAGGCGCCAGTTCATTGGAGGGTTTGAGGAAAGGCCCGTTTCAAGCGCATATATATACCCTGTAAGGTCTTCGAAGCACTCCTTGATGTCGTCAAAGCCGGAATATGCACCGTACAATGAAAAATGCGGGGTCCATATGTGAGCAGGAATAAATATGGCCTCCGGACATATGTCAATCACTATCTCAAGCAGATCCCTGCTGTCAAGGCCCAATATCGGCCTGCCGTCAGAATGCAAATTGCCTATGGCCTCAAGCCGGTGCGATATTGATTCGGCATGCTCCAAGCCGGGTAAAAGTATCAGGTTGTGAACCTTTCTTACCCTTCCGTTCTTTTTGTATATTGAGCTGATCTCGCCGGAAACAATGAATTGAGGCTTGAAATCTGCTCCTGCGACCTTATCCTCTTTATGGAAATCATCCTTAAGGGCATAAAGGCCTTCTCCTGAGGGGATAAGCTTCTCCTTTAACTCCTCACGCCATGCCGGATGGGTGAAATCGCCCGTCCCGATAACGTCGATTCCTTTACGCCGCGCCCACATTTCAAGCATTTCCGGCACACAATCCTTGCTCGTGGCCCTTGAGTATTTTGAATGTATGTGAAAATCAGCAATAAACATTATGATACACCCGTTTTTTTTATAATATTAAATCATATTATATCATAGAATACATTTAATGAGAAAAGTACAAGTGCAATAAATCATAATGTTTTGGGAACTATATTAGAATAATGATTATCAGGTTTTAAGATGGGAAAACATGGTCAAAGCAAGAGTTTTTAAAGGGTTGACAAATTCATTGTTTCATTGTATTATATTTTATGCGTGAATTTGCGCATGTAGCTCAGTAGGATAGAGCGTCGGTTTCCTAAACCGCAGGCCGGGGGTTCGAGTCCCTTCATGCGCACCATTTTTTTCTCCCTATAGAGGGGAGTTGCAAATAAAATGTATGAAAATTTTATGAAGGTCGCTTTGGAAGAAGCCCGCACCGCCTTTCAAAAGGGAGAAGTACCGGTGGGGGCTGTCATTATCAAAGAAGATAGGATTATAGCAAAGGCTCATAACAGGGTTGAAAGCCTCAATGACGCCACAGCCCATGCAGAGGTCCTTGCTATCAGGGAAGCAGGAAAAGAACTGGGAGGATGGAGGCTTGAGGACTGCACCATGGTTGTTACGCTGGAACCCTGCTCCATGTGCGCCGGTGCAATGGTCGAGGCCAGACTTAAGAAGCTGGTTGTCGGTGCCTTTGATTTCAAGGCCGGTGCAGCAGGTTCGGTATATAATATAGTCCAGGATAAGAGGCTGAATCACAGACTAGAGGTAGTTTACGGTGTGTTGCAGGACGAATGCTCGGAACTTTTGAGGGAATTCTTCCGGGCTAGAAGATAAGTAAATATATTAGGAAGTTGCTAAACTCAAAGTTTTTTAGCAGGATTTTGGAAACATGTACCAGTATATACACTAGAAGTCAGTTTGCTGTAATAAAAAATGAGTTGTTTATTGACAAGTGAATAGAGTACTACAGGAGAAAGAGAAAATCTGAGAGGCAGCTTAAGCCTTGAGATTACCTGCTCAACAATATGCCTGCTGCCTGCGATTTCTTCCCACTGTTCCGAATCTCTTGGGATGATGGGATGGGAACGGATGTCATCCGATGGTTTTTCATAGTGTATATATCCGCATTTGCAGTCAGTACAGGGATGTTCACAAGAGCAGACATAGCCTTTGGAAGTACGGCGACACTTAGGGCACATGTATTTGAGCCTGGGAGTACGGTTTTTACCCTTGATTTCACAGTCGAATTTCAAAGGCAAGGTTGGGTCCTTGGGACAAGTTAGAACGCCATCAACAACACCCGGTTGGGGACGCGTAGGGTCAGAATTCCTGGGGTTCAAGGAAATCAAAGGGATAAGGCCATATTGGTAATAGGCATGATTGTTGTTACTATCCGAATCAAAGCCGGAATCACCGATGATATACCGATAGTTTGAAGATGGGTGACGTTCGAAGAAGTGATCTAGAGCGGGTTTGAAGATTTTAATGTCAGAGTTGTATTTGGCCTCCTCTGGGTCAAGAGCGTCTGTGTTATCCTCAACGAAGGAATCACAGAACTCCATATGCCGTATAATACCTGAAGCATTACACATAATGGCGCCTTTGAGAGCGTAGGTAAAGTGCCCGTTTACGTACTGGAGTTTAGCCTCGGTATTTGCCTCCGCATGTTTGGGCATTTGAGCCCAAGCGGCCTTGTAAATATCGGTTTGGGAATAATCCATGCCTCTGGATTTGTAGTAGTTTTCCAGGCATTTCAAGATAGTGTTGAAAAATTTGGGGTTATTCTCCTTGACATAGACTTCAATTCCTGTAGTATCAATAATCAAAGTTTTAGCAGCTTCTTTATCAAGCTTTTGACAGATAGGTTCAGTTAGATCAACCATAGAGTGGAAGAAATCTTCAATATTGTCAGCAAAGGTTGATTTAAACCTTGAAAGCATGGTTTTGTCAAAGACTTTGTTACCTAAACCACAGAAGACTCTAAGTTCTTGACAGACATTTAAAATCAGGAGCAAAAGAGCATCGGTGGGGATGGAAAAAAGCTTTTGAATAAGTAAAGCACAGACATAAGAAGAAAGTGAATAATCGTGATGACGGCCGTAGTGCTTATAATAACTTAAGAACCATGAAGAAGGCAACAGACGTTGGATTTCAAGGTGGACTTTCAAAAGATCAAGCACGGTTGATGGGCTACTTTCGGTCAGGTCATCGAAAAAAGATAATTGTTTAAGCATTGGGATTTACCTCCTTGATTTGTTGGATTGTGGTATTAATGGGATAATATATAATTCGACAAAACTGGAGGTAATCCCTGCTAAAATAGCGGTTAAAACTCCTGAAATTTCAACATTTCAAGAGTTTAGCAACAATCTAGTAAATATATAATATGGAGAGATGGCTGAGCTGGTCGAAGGCGCTCGACTCGAAATAATAATTTTGAGTCCACGCCCGTCAAAATTTAACATGGAGAAGTAGCGAAGTGGTCGTAACGCGCCGCACTCGAAATGCGGTTGTCCGCAAGGGCACGTGGGTTCGAATCCCACCTTCTCCGCCATTCAGAACGCGTAAACCCGCATAAACACTGAGTTTGTGTGGGTTTTTTCATGTCCTTCTTATGGCGGAAAAAGAATCCCCTGCCCGAATTGTTATCAATGTTATCCGAATTGTTATCAAAATCTATCCTTTTTCTTCCATATGCAAAACGGCGATTTTCAAGAATTGTTGTAAAAATGTTATCAAACTGTGCGGACGGCTATAAAAGCCTATGGGAAAAAACAAGGAAAAACGTGTGATTGCAAAGGAGGCAAAGACCATGAACGAAAATAACATCAACTATGACGCACTCATAAAGAAAGGCATCCTCATTTCCAAAGATGAAATCAGCCAGGACAAAATAAACCTCATATCTGGAGCCCTGACTTCCCCATTGCTTGAAACCATCTGGACATTCTCCAGCTTCAATATCGAAGCCATAAACAGAATTTCAAGCATTCTTACCAAGCTACACAGTGAGAACCGGGGAACCGAAATGCTGGACATCCTGCGAATTCTATATGATGTTGTAGGTATGGAATTCCCGGAGGATGTGGATCTGCTGGCAACCCACCCGGGTGCCCGGCAATACTTCCTGTTTTCCTTCCTGCTGGACATGGAGGATTGTATGCAGGATTTCATGGCTGAGGAGGCGGGAGAATAAAAAAATTTAATGGGAAAAGTCTGTCTGTTTGCAAGTATGCGGCGGGCTTTTGCTTCCCTCATAGCCCGTAGGATCTGCTGGCGAGTGAAATGTCTGCTGGAAAAGATAGATTAAAGTGTTCAGGCATGTTTATATTACGCAGTGTGAGGCAAATTTAAGAATGGGCTGTGATCAAGAGAATGTCGGTTTCGATCCGGCGTTCTCTTTATTTAATATGGAATCTGTAAAGAATTCGTTTGGTTTTCTGGACTTAAAAACAAAAACAAGAGCATTTAAGAAACTTATTGTTTTTATTCGTTTCTTCGTATATAATAAAATAAATTGGCAAATTTTCTCTGTGAGGTATTCGCGATGGATTACTTAACGGCAAAACAGGCCGCTGAAAAATGGAATATATCCCCGCGCAGAGTGCAGGTCTTATGCGAGCAGGGCCGGATAAAGGGCGCTGTGCGCCTGGGCTGGGCCTGGGCGATACCGAAGGATGCGGAGAAGCCGGAAGATGCTCGAATAAAAACGAAAACCGAAAATTAAAAAATACTTATTTTGTGTGGTGAGAAAATGGACAAGAGATCACTTACTGAACAAGAAATACGTACAAGGTTTATAACTCCGGCTATTAAAGCTGCTGGGTGGACTGATGCTCAAATACGCGAAGAATATGCTATTACAAAAGGGCGAATTATAGCTCGCGGCGGGTCTTATAAGAGAGATAAAGCTAAATATGCAGATTATGTCCTTTTCTATAAACCACACATTCCCATTGCTATAATTGAGGCAAAGGATAACAATCATACAATATCGGATGGAATGCAACAAGCATTAGGTTATGCCGAACAATTGCGTGTGCCGTTTGTATTTACATCAAATGGTGACGGTTTCACTTTTCATAACCGCAATAGTGAGGATAGTGATCGCGAAACAATTTTATCCATTTCTGAATTCCCCTCACCTGAAACACTATGGAAGATGTATAAGCAATACAAGGGTATAGATGAAAAGCAAGAAAAAGTTATTACAGAGCCTTACTATGTTGAAAGGCCTGATAAGCAACCGCGGTATTATCAGTTAAATGCAATCAATCTTACTGTTGAATCTATTGCTAAAGGGAATAATCGAGTATTACTTGTTATGGCAACAGGAACTGGAAAAACATATACAGCATTTCAGATTATTTGGAAACTGTGGAAAGCTGGTATTAAAAAGCGTATTCTTTTTTTAGCAGACCGAAATGCCCTTATTGACCAGACTTATACTAATGATTTTGCTCCCTTTAAAGATAAAATGACAATTATTCGTCATCGACATGTGGATAAATCATATGAAATATATCTGGCTATTTATCAAGGGCTTACAGGCGAAGGCGATAAGGACATTTTCCGTCAATTTAGTCCAGATTTTTTCGATTTAATTGTCGTTGATGAGTGTCACCGTGGCAGCGCCAAAGCTGATAGTGAATGGCGAGAGGTCTTAGAATATTTTAAATCTGCTACGCAAATTGGCTTAACAGCAACGCCCAAAGAAACGAAAGATGTTTCTAATATTGATTATTTTGGGGAACCTGTCTATACATACTCGTTAAAACAAGGTATTGAAGATGGATTTTTAGCTCCCTATCGGGTAATTCGAGTATTGCTTGATAAGGATGCCGAAGGCTTCCGCCCTTATTTTGGGCAGACTGATCGTTTTGGAAATATTATTGAGGATCGTGAATATAACATTACCGATTTTGATCGGGAACTGGTACTGGAGCAACGTACTAAAGTTGTGGCAAAAGTTGTGTCTAATTATTTAAAAGCTCATAATGCTCGAATGGATAAAAGCATTTTTTTCTGTGTTGATACTGAACACGCTGATCGCATGCGGCAGGCGCTAATTAACGAGAACAGCGATTTGGTGAAAGAAGATGAGCGCTATGTGATGCGAATTACCGGTGATGACGATATCGGGAAAAAACAGCTTGACAATTTCCGCGATGTGTCTAGCAGATATCCTGTTTTAGTAACAACATCAAAATTATTGACAACCGGCGTAGATATACAGACCGTCAAATATATTGTGTTGGATACTAACATCAACAGTATGACTGAATTCAAGCAGATTATTGGACGTGGCACTCGGATTCGTGAAGATTTAGGGAAAGTGTTTTTTACTATTTTTGATTTTAGAGATGCTACGCGATTGTTTGCCGATCCTGACTTTGACGGGCCCTGTGAACAGGATGATGAATATATGCCTGATGAAAATGGCAATATACATGATTATGATTCCGATAGCGAATTTGTAAGAGAAGATCCTAAGGACTACACCATTGATAACGATTCGGAGTCTGGCAAACGTAAGAAATACTATGTGGGTGATGTGGAGGTATCTGTTTTAAAGCAAAGAGTTCAATACATCGATAAAAACGGGAAACTGATTACGGAATCTCTTACAGACTATACAAAACGTAATGTTTTGAGCAAGTATGCCACGTTGCATGATTTTTTACATGTTTGGAATAGCGCGGAACGCAAGCAGGCCATTTTAGACGAGCTTGCTGAACAAGGCGTCTTAATCGAAGAATTACAGGAACAAATCGGGCATGAATTTGACCCGTTTGATTTGCTGTGTCATATCGCATTTGACCAACCCCCTTTAACAAGGCGCGAAAGGGCAAATAAGGTAAAAAAACGAAATTATTTTGCTAAATACGGGGAAAAAGCGGCAGCCGTTTTGGACGCTTTGTTGGACAAATATGCCGATTCGGGCATTTCCAATATAGAGAGTCTGGATGTTTTAAAGGTAAATCCCATAAGAGAGTTTGGAACCCCTCAATTTATTGTCAACAAAATCTTTGGGGGAAAAGAAAAATTCAAACAGGCTATACGGGAGTTAGAGCAAGAACTTTATGTTGCATAATTTGAGGAGGTAAGCCAAATGGCTATATCAAATACAACAAAGGCCCTGAAAGGCATTATGCGTATCGATGCGGGTATAAACGGCGATGCGCAGTACATAGAACAGATTGCTTGGTTGCTTTTCTTAAAAGCATTTGATTATAAAGAACAGGAGTGGGAATTAGAGGATGATTATATTCCGGTTATTCCCGAGCAATATCAATGGAGAAATTGGGCTGAAGATGATGAAGGCATTACCGGAGATGCCCTGATTGAGCATGTAGAAAATATGTTCCGGGCGTTGCGCAATTTGGATGTTTCAGATGGAGATCCACGAAAATTTCTTGTCCGTGATGTCATGGAAGGCGTAAACAACTTCATGAAATCAGGGACGCTTTTGCGGCAAGTTATTAATAAAATAAACGCTGATATTAACTTTGATGAAGTAAAAACCGCTCATTTGTTTAATGGCATTTATGAATCCATGCTCAAGGATCTGCAAAGCGCTGGCAAAGCCGGGGAATTTTATACTCCAAGGCCCGTTACCAGATTTATTGTAGATAAAGTGAACCCTCAGTTAGGTGAAATTGTCCTTGATCCGGCATGTGGAACCGGCGGATTTTTAACCAGTGTCATTGACCGTTTTGATATCAAGACGGCTGATGAGTATAGAACATTGCAAAAAACCATTAGGGGCATCGAAAAGAAGCCTTTTCCCTTTTTACTGTGCGTCACTAACTTGATTGCCCATGGCATTGACGTGCCATTGATTAGGCACGACAATACCTTGCGTACGCCGACAACAGATTATAGCTTGGCTGACAAGGTAGACGTTATTGTTACCAATCCGCCTTTTGGAGGGGCGGAAGAAAAAGCTATTTCTCAGTCGGTGCCCGCAGAATTACGAAACACGGAAACAGCGGATCTGTTTTTGGTACATATTATGGCGCTTCTCAAAGACGGCGGACGCTGCGGTATGGTTTTGCCGGATGGATTTTTATTTGGAACAGGCGTAAAAGCTGCTATCAAGAAAAAACTGTTGGAGGAAAACAATCTGCATACCATTGTCCGTTTGCCTAAGGACGTGTTTGCGCCGTATACCAATATCAATACAAACCTGCTTTTCTTTACAAAAGGTAAACCCACACAAGGCGTATGGTTTTATCGCTTAGAAATGCCTAAAGGCTACAAGCATTTTTCAAAAACAAAGCCGATGTTGGACGAGCACTTTGCGCCTGTACATGAATGGTGGAATAATCGTAAAGAGAGCGATGTTTCCCAATATGTTCCTGTGGAGGATATCGTTGCGGCGGAGTATAATTTGGATTTTTGTGGTTTTCCTCACGAAACCGAGGAAATTTTGCCTCCGGATGAATTTATTGCGCAATATCGCAATGAAAAGGCAATTTTAACGGATAGAATCGAGAGTATTCTCGCAAAGCTTCAAACAGCCTTGGCACAGGAGGATGTGCTATGAAAGCAGCGGAATTGCGTCAGTCTATATTGCAAGCGGCGGTACAGGGAAAACTTGTGCCGCAGGATATACATGACGAACCGGCTTCGGTTTTGCTGGAACGTATCCGTGCCGAAAAAGCGCGACTTGTTAAGGAAGGAAAAATAAAAAAAGAAAAGCCTTTGCTTCCTATTGTAGAGGATGAAATTCCCTACGACTTGCCAGAGGGGTGGATTTGGTGCAGGTTAGGAGAACTTATCCAGATAGCAGAAAACAATAATATTCATAAAAACTTACCCGAAAATACATTAGTAAATTATGTTGATATTGATGCAATTGATAATAAAAAATATTGTATAAAGGACGTAAAGCAAATCCCTGTCAAAAGTCTCTCGTCTCGTGCGCGAAGGGTGCTTCAAAAGGGCTTTATTGTTTATTCTCTCGTGCGTCCGTATTTAAATAATATTGCAGTGGTTGAGGACGAAAAAGAAAACTATATTGGCAGTACGGGTTTTGTTGTGTTCAAGCCAATTAAAATTGAGATAAATTATTTCATTAGTTTTCTTTTGTCTCCATTTGTCAAGACATATTATTTATCATTGCTTTCCGGGTTTAATTCGCCGAGTGTTTCTCAAGAAGATTTCCTGTCCACGCCGTTTCCCCTTCCACCGCTTGCCGAGCAACAGCGCATTGTTTCCAAAGTGAATGAATTAATGTCACTATGCGATGAATTAGAGGCAGCTGAGCAGGAACTGGATGCTCTTGAGAGCCGTTTTGAAGAGTATTTACCGAAATCCATACTTCAAGCGGCGGTACAAGGAAAACTTGTGCCTCAAGATATTCATGACGAACCGGCTTCGGTTTTGCTGGAGCGCATCCGTGCCGAGAAAGCGCGACTTGTTAAGGAAGGGGAGATCAAAAAAGAAAAACCTTTGCCACCTATTTCGGAGGATGAAACTCCTTACGACTTGCCTGAGGGATGGGTTTGGTGTAGGTTAGGGGATATTATTATTCAAAATATTGGTGGAGGAACGCCTTCTAAGCAAAATTTAGCGTACTGGAATGGTAATATACCATGGGCGAGTGTAAAAGATCTCACGGGGCCAATATTAGACAATACACGAGATTGTATAACTGAGTTAGGGTTAGAAGAAAGCTCATCTAACCTTATACCTGCCAATAGTATTATTGTTTGTACTCGTATGGGATTAGGTAAAATAGCTATTAACACAATTCCTGTGGCAATCAACCAAGATTTAAGGGCTCTAATTATTTCAAGAATGAACATTGATTTGCGATATATTATCGCATACTATAAAACTCTGAGTATCCGAGGTGAGGGTACAACAGTTAAGGGTATTTCGATTGAGGAATTACATAACATGCTTTTTCCCCTTCCACCTCTTGCCGAGCAACAGCGCATTGTTGCTAAAGTAAATGAATTAATGGCATTATGCGAGGAAATAAAAGCGGTAAAAACAAAACCCATTGAACAAAGGGATACTAGCAAGGTTATAGACTTCCCGGCGGTAAAACAAGATGAGCAACTCCAGTTAGCGGCTCGAGGAGAAATCAGTAAAAAGTCTTCTACCGAATTGATGCAAGCGATTGATGATATGTTTGCGGGGGATGAATGATGTTTACCGCAAACACTCCGTCGGCCAAAGCAAAATGGGTTTTGGAAACAATGGGTATAAATGGGGTTCCGGCTCCATATTTTGACGATATCGCGCGTCAGGAGAAGATAAAAGTTAAGCGATGTTCTTTGCCATCAGAAAAGGATTTGAGCGGGATGCTGATATACAGAGGTGAAAAGAAAGGTATCCTTATCAATACATATATTGAAAACATCGGACGCCAAAACTTTACTTTTGCCCATGAGCTTGGCCATTATTTTTTAAAGCATAAACCTCCATATGTATTGGATGGGGAGTCAAGTTTTAGATGCTCAAATCAAGACATGGAAGTTGTAGAAGACTATTCTTCCATAGAAGTTGAGGCGAATCAATTCGCTGTTGAATTATTAATGCCTGAGTTGCTTGTTAAGCCACTTTTAGCAGGAACTGTTTTTGATTTTACTTTAATGAGTAGTTTGGCGAACCAGTTTTATGTATCAAAGCATGCGTGCGGGAACAGAATTTTGGACTTTATGAAGGAACCTTATATTCTTATATGCTCTAAGGGGACATTCGTTACCGCAGTGAAATGCTCAAACGCGGCCAAGAGATTTGGGAAAGCAGTAAAGAATATTCCCACAGAAAGCCATGCATACAGAGCGATTCAATATCAACAGAATCAAAAACAGTTTTATCTTTCGCCGGGTTCTGTATGGTTTGGACAATTATATAGCAATATTATTGTTTACGAGTGCACTCGGGGAAATTATGAGCATGATGTATCTATGACGATTTTGAAAGTAGAGCATCCAACTATTCTGCATGTGTAATTTACATAAAAAAAGGTAGGAAAATGATAAAAAAGGTATTAAATGAATAGCAGTTAAAAGCTATATGCGATGTTTTGGCTGATACTAATCGAGGACTTACATAAACTGAGTTGACTCGTTTGTTCGAACAGTTTCAGCCCTTTGGAGTGGAGAGGATAGCTTGATTGACCGACGCGCCGTTTATGCCGTGAAATTCCCAAATGACGAAGACTTTCAGAATTTAGTTATGGATGTGCATATTCATAAAGGATACTTGTGTTTCTTGTCGCCTCCCGACAGGGGGCACGAAATTGAAGGCAAGCTCGGCACGGAAACCGAAGACAGTTTTACTTGGATTTCCGACCATACCTTTGACGGAGAATGGCATTTTAAAATATGCACGATTGAGGATTTTCGAGATAAATATTATAAATTCGTTTGCGATGGCGCAGCGATAGCGAAAATTATACAAACCACTGAGGATTTGCATGAGTGGTACCGGAAGAATTTTATATAAAGAAGATGCCACTGGAGAAGACATATGGGAAAGAAAACTGTCGAAAAAGGATGCAAATATCCTGCCATTGAAACAAAGAAAAAGACAGGCAACGAACAATTTTTGAATGCAGGCAGCGATGTCTGCACGCTTAGAGATTTTTGGGCCTGGGCGTATTCTGATCTTATTGGTAATACCGAAAGAGGCAGACTGGCTGAATTCATAGTTGCTATGGCGCTTGGTATTACAGAGGGCATTAGTGTTTCGTGGGATAAATATGATTTGCTTTCCAAGGAGGGCATTCGCGTAGAAGTCAAAACTTCCGCTTATCTCCAGTCTTGGGAGCAACAGAATTTGTCAAAAATAAGCTTTGGCATCCAGCCTACCTACGGCTGGGACAGTGTTACAAATGAATATGATGCAGAAAAAAAGCGCCAATCCGACGTCTATGTGTTTTGCGTACTAAAACACAAGGACCAGGTGACCCTTAATCCGCTTGACTTGTCACAATGGGATTTTTATGTTTTGTCGACGGCTGCTTTGAATAAAGCTGTGCCGGGGCAAAAAACGATATCGCTAAACAAGCTTTTAAATATAGGAGCAAAAAAGTGCGAATATGCTATGTTGCATAAAACTATTAAGCATGAGATAGCACGTTGATGGATATTCACTCAAATAATATTCATTTTGACAACTCGTGCAGTTTTCAAAAATGGCATTTTATCTGATAGATATGTTTCCGCGAACGCCGGAAGCATTTTTCTTCAAATGACATCAATTCAATCGTCTCACGTCACGTGAAAACAGTAACAGGGATGCAAAGGAAAGATACCTAGAAATCCTTAAATTTCAGCACTTTGCGCGCTATATGACTTTTAAAAGAGATGGCGACGATTTCAGGAATAAAGGATTAAGAAATAAAATTGATGTATCCGTTGTACTAGACATGGAGTGTGTAGACATGTGTGCTTTAATTAGAGTGTTCAGATATGTCTATATTACGCAGTATTATAGAGAATGTCGGTTTTTTACCCGGTGTTCTCTTTTATTATAATATTATAAGGAAGCCGCTTGCTTTATTATACTGATAAAGCAAGCGGCTTTTTTACGTGAAAGGAGGAAATTAAAAGTGTCTAAAATAATCGCTTTAGCGAACCAAAAGGGCGGCACCGGAAAAACTACGACGACGGTCAACCTGGGTATCGGCCTTGCTAAACAAGGTAATAAGGTGCTGCTGGTGGACGCGGACGCGCAAGGAAACCTGACGGATTCATTGGGCTATCAGGAGCCGGACAATCTGCCTGTTTCGCTGGCTACCGTCCTGACCAAAATCATGATGGAGGAGCCGTATAAAGCTGATGAAGGTATCCTTCACCATGCGGAAGGCGTTGACCTGATGCCGGGCAACATTGAGCTGTCCGCCATTGAGGTATCGCTGGTCAACACCATGAGCCGGGAAACGATACTGCGCACATATATCCACACGGTCAAAGACAAATATGATTATGTGCTGATCGACTGTATGCCGAGCTTAGGCATGATGACCATCAATGCCCTTGCTGCCGCGGACAGCGTGATTATTCCCGTTCAGGCCCACTATCTACCCGCTAAAGGAATGACACAGCTTTTACAGACCATTGCCCGTGTGAGAAGGCAAATCAATCCCAAGCTGTTCATTGACGGCGTTCTGCTGACAATGGTGGATAACCGCACCAATTTTGCAAAGGATATTTCCTTTGTCCTGCGTAGGGACTACGGTGACAAGCTGCGGGTTTTTCAAACGGAAATCCCCCTGTCCATCCGGGCGGCTGAAACAAGCGCGCAGGGAAAAAGCATTTATGCGTTCGACCCAAATGGGATAGTCGCCAGAGCCTATCAAGCCTTTACGAAGGAGGTGCAGGACATTGGCGAAAAGCAGCGCAAGAGACAGCATCAAGCTGACATCAGTAGATGAATTGTTTTCTACGGAGGAAAGCCGCGCTGATAGTCAGCGGGAAAAGGTGCTGAATATTCCCCTGTCGGAAATCAGCGATTTCCCCAATCATCCTTTTAAGGTGAAAGCAGATGAAGCCATGTTGGAGATGGCCGACAGTGTAAAACAGTACGGCGTTTTAGTCCCAGGACTTGTGCGCCCCAAACCGGACGGCGGCTATGAAATGGTTGCCGGTCACCGCCGCAAAAAAGCAAGCGAACTTGCAGGCAAAGAAACCATGCCCTGCATTGTCCGTGAACTGGACGACGATGAAGCGACCATTATCATGGTTGACAGCAACCTGCAACGGGAAAGCATTCTGCCGAGCGAAAAAGCCTTTGCATATAAGATGAAGCTGGAAGCCATGAAACGACAGGCAGGAAGGCCAAGCAAAGAAAATTCAGTTCAACTTGAACTGGATTATAAAGGTCAACAATCACGGGATATATTAGCAAAACAAGCCGGAGAAAGTGGCCCCCAGATTTTCCGATATATCCGCTTAACTGAACTTATACCGTCCATCCTTGAAATGGTGGACGAAAAGCAGATTGCTTTTAATTCTGCGGTAGAAATCTCCTATCTGGCCGAAAAGGAACAGCAAGACCTGTATAACACCATGCAGTCGGAGGATTGCACTCCTTCTTTGGCACAGGCACAGCGGATGAAAAAACTCAGTCAGGACGGCAGGTTGAGTGTGGATGTCATCTTTTCCATTCTCACGGAAGAAAAACCTAACCAAAAAGAAAAATTTCAAATCCGGCGCGAACGCATCGACCGCTTTTTTCCCAAGAACTTCACGGAAAAGCAAAAAGAGGATTTGATTGTCCAATTGCTTGAAAGCTGGTACAGGAAGCGGCAGAAGGAGCAGGAACGATAAAACAGAATACAACCGCGCCGTATAGCAATTTGCTCTCATGAATGAGGGTATTTTTTTGTGCCCTTTTTGAAAGGAGGTGCTTCCATGTACTTTACAGAAGGGCGGCTGCGCGCATACGAGCGCATGATGCAGGAAAAACCGAAGCATGACCGTGAGCCTATTAAACCAGTGAGAGGGGAGGATTGTGCGCAATGTCGCTACTTTGACAAGCACAGCGGAAAATGCAGCATAGAAAAGTGTGTCATCCTTGATGATTAACGAAGTGATTTTACACCAAGGGGGTAGTCTGTCCATTTGCTTGCAGGCGTCGCATGGCGGCCTTGCGGTTTCCCCCTCCCCACACCCCTCCCCTAAAATTTACCAGCCGAAAAAGAAATATTTCTGTCTTTCGGCAGGTAATACCGCAAAATTCATGTGGAAAGGAGCTCTTTATGAAACAGACAGCCCAAAAGAAACCGAAAGTCTTTCGTACCCTGATCCGGCGAATCCATATCAGCTGTAAAACAGCAAGGGATGAAAGCAATGGGCCTGCCGCAGGGAGAAAGAACGAAAAGCAGAAAACCCACCCGCCTTTCTTTTTCGGCCCGTAATAGCGCTCTCTGTGAAAACACAGGGAGCTATTTTAATTCATCACAACGGAAGGAGGCATAGAACAGTTTGAAGATATTGAAAAACCGGATATTTCTAAGCGCCCTCTGCATCATTGCTGCAGCAGCCGTTTCCTTTGTGCTTTTGCCAAGGTTTTACGAGAACAAGGACGCAACCGTTATGGTGCTGCGGGCAGCGGAGGACATCCCCGCGGGAACCAGGATAGAGGATAAACATCTTGCTAAGGTGGAAGTTGGAAAGCTGGGCCTGCCGGAAGGTGTCATCAATGACAAGACCCAAATTGTCGGGAAAATCGCACAGACCGACATTTCCAGGGGGGATTATTTCTTTTCCAAGAAGTTCGGAAATTTTGTTGCAGATGAAATCCTAGACCGTATCGCCAAGAATAATCAGCGCCTTGTCACCGTGAGCGTTTTGAGCATTGCAGCCGGGCTTTCCTCCCATCTGCAAAGCGGCGATATTGTAACGGTGGCTGTGTTTATGCAGAAGGCATCCAACGGCCAGGACGCTTCCCCGCAGGTTATTATTTATCCCGAATTAAAGGAGCTGGAGGTTTACAGCGTAGAAAATGCCCGCACACAGAGCACTGCCGAAATGCGGAAACAGCAAAAGGAAAGTCAATCTTCCTCCAGTGACCCCGTTCCCAGGGCTGTAACCCTGGTTGCTACCGAAGCACAGGCAGAAAAGCTCATCGAAGCCGAATACACTGGCAAGCTGCACCTGATCTTTGAGAAAAGGGGTGGGAGCCGTGAGCGGTAGAATCATAGCTGTATGGGGCGGCAGCAACAGCGGGAAAACCACCTTTGCGGTGAATCTGGCCTGCGCACTGTCCACGCGTGACCGCCTGGTGGGCCTCATATCTTCCAACCTGACCCATGGGGACCTGCAAGTCTTTTTCGGCCAGAGCGTTCCTCCCCAAAAGGGCCTGTTTCACGCCATGAATGAGGATAATCCCAACATTGGAGAAAAATTTACGGAATATGCGGAAAGCAAAAACTTGTTTTTCCTGTCCGCACCCACCCACTATACCGGTCTTCTCTGCGATACGGTGACTCTCCGGGAAGCGGAACGGATGATGAATGCCGCAGCACTGGTATTCGACATTCTCATCGTGGACGGAGCCGCAGAGGCGACCAATCCGATATCCGGCGTCGGCCTCTGGCTGGCCGACAGGATATATACCCTGCATAAGCCGTCCATAGCGGCGCAAATGTGGCATGAAGGCGTTTCGGATTTTGTGCGGGAGCTGCATATTGCGGAGAAGCAGATTCATATCCTGCAGCTTCCCAACGGCGAGTTTGACGACAAGACCTATCGGAGCATGACGGGACTTCCCTTTGCCTATGAGCTGCCCTATGTAAAACGGGCGGGGGAGTTGGAAAACGCCGGGACGCCCATCTATTTCTTCCGGGACAGAACTTGCAGGCGCTACGGCAAGGTATTGGAGCAAATAGCAAAGGAAATCTGCGGAGGTGAAGCATAGTGAACGACAGGTTTTCTGTTAATGAGCTGATTTACCGGGCCAACAAGCGGCGCTCCGACAGTGAGGAAAGCAACCTGGAAGCCCAGGACTACGGCGAAATACTGGATAAGCTGCAACGGATCATCGCCAAAAACCACTCCGCGGAACTGGCTCAAGTGCTGTATTCGGAGGAAGCCGAGGGAAAGCTCAAGGACCTGATCATGCGCTACCTGAACAGTGAACGGATGGTGGCAAAGGGCATCCAAAACATCTCCGAGCTGGTGGATATGGTCTACGACGATATGGCCGGCTTGGGACTTTTATCCCCCTATCTCCAGGACAGTGACGTGGAGGAAATCAACGTCAACGGCTATAACGGCATCTGGGTGCTGTACAGGGACAAAAAGGTGCGGCTGTCAAACACCTTCGGCAGCCCGGAGGCTTGCGCCAACATCGCCAAGAAAATGAGTCGCTTCGGGAATGTCATTCTGGATGGCTCCAAGCCCATCGGAGACAGCTTTATTGCGCGGGGCATCCGCATGTCGGGGGCCATTGAACCATGTGTTGACCCCGATGCCGGGGCCATCGCTTCGGTCAGAAAGCAGAAGCCGTCCTACATCACCAGGGAAAACCTTATCGGATGGGACACGGCCACGGCGGAGGAACTGGACTTTCTCACTCTTTGCGTCAACAACGGCGTATCGGTGGCCATTGCCGGAGCCACCGGCAGCGGGAAAACCTCCGACATGGGATACATTTTAAGCTGCGTATCCCGGGACAAGCGTATCGTCACCATTGAGGACACCCGCGAATTGTCACTGGCACAGTTCGACGAAAACGGCGTAATGGTCAACGACGTGATCCACCTTCTCACAAAAGAAGAACCCAACCCCGTCACCATGCTGGATTTGTTGAAGCTCTCCCTGCGGCTTCATCCCACCGTCCTTGTTCCCGCCGAAATGCGCGGCAAGGAGGCATTGACGGTACAGGAAGCCGGACGGACGGGGCATACCATCGTCAGCACCCTGCATGCCAACAGCGCCAAATCCGCTTATGACAGAATCCTCACCATGTGCCTGGAAGCAGGGACTTCCCTGTCGGAGGAAAGGCTCCTGAAAAATATTGTGGAAGCCTTCCCCATCATGCTTTTCAAAATGCAGCTCCCCGACAAATCCCGCAAGTACATGGAAATCTTTGAAGCCACCGGGGTAAAAGACGGCGAAGTCGCAGGCAATACCCTTTTCAAATATGAGGTTGACCATTATGAAAGGGATGAGGCCGGAAGGATTACAAAGGTCGTGGGAAGCCACCGGCGTGTGGGAAACATCTCCCCCGCCCTTGCCGAGCGGCTGCTGGTCAATGGCGTTGAACTGACAGAAATCCGCCGTTTTGCGGGCAGCGGTTACAGGCCGGAAGGAGGTTAAAAATGAGCATTCAAATATCTCTTATTGTTGTGTTTGTGCTTATCAACCTTGCCATGTTCCTCCTGTTGAAACTGAACCCCTTTGCAGCGGAGCAAAACCCTCTGAAAAAGCGCCGCCTGCATCTGACTGGGGCAAAGCTGAAAATCACTGAGCGGATTGCCATCCGGTTTCAAACTTTGTTCCGGCAGACCGGATGCACGCAGAAAAAATACCTTGTCATGACGGGCGCAGCAGCGGCAGGCGGATTTCTGGCAGGGCTTATGCTGTTTAACAGTGCCGAACTGGCGGCAGTCGTGTCGGTATGCCTGACCCCCGCCCCATTCTTCTACCTGACCGTAAAAAGCGCCACAGCCGCGCGGGAGGAAATCGAGGGGCTGGAAAACACCATGTCCATCATCACCAATGCCTATGCAGGGTGCGACGACATCATCAAAGCCGTGGAAACCTATGTGGAGGAAAAAAACCGGTACATTCCGGCTCACCTGAGAACCCCTACGCCCTTTGACGAATTTGTATCGGAAATCCGGCTCATCAACCCCAATGTGGAGCACGGATTATACCGCCTGTCGGCAAAGATAAAAAACCGGTACTTTGCCGAGTGGGTGAAAATGCTCATCCTATGCTACCACGACCGGCGGCTGAAATTCGCTTTGTTTCCCATCATCAAAGCCATGAACGATGCAAAGTCCATGCAGATTGAAAGCGACGGCATGATGGTCCGGGTCTGGCGGGATTACCTGCTGACGGCAGGATTAATGTTTTCCGTCATCCCCATGATGCGTTTTTCCAACGCCGAATGGTTTTCCATCCTGACACAAACCACAATTGGGAAGCTCTTGATCGTCATCATGCTGCTGACTGCCCTTGCCACGGCATTTTATGTGATGAAGATTACCAAACCCGTTAACAGATAGGAGGCTCCAATTTGTTTTATCAGATAATAGTCTTTGTCCTGCTGACTGCGGCAGGATTTTTAATTTGCAGGCAACTGCTTAAAATCCCGAAGCTGAGCATGAAGAAAAATATCAAAAACCTGCAGACGGAAAAGGAGAAAGCAGGCGAAAAAATCTTAAACTGCTTTGTCATGCCCCTTGTCAAGCCGGTATCCCGCTGGATCAGGCTTGACCCGGCAAAGGAAGCGAAAATGGCGTCCATGATAAGACGCGGAGGGCTTGACCTCACACCCAGGGAATATCAAGCCAGGGCGCTCATCTGCGCCGCATTCACCCTGCTGCTTCTGATTCCGCTTTTGGCAATCGGGGCAACAAACATCGCACCCGTCATTCTGATTTTTTCCATTGTGGTCTATTTCCATTTTACGACCGACTTCAAAGATAAATTAAAAACGAAAAAGGTGCTCATCGAAGCGGAACTTCCAAGCTTTGTCCGTTCCATCCTGTATAAGCTGGACGATATCCGGGAAGGCAGCCAAAAAACCGTCGTGCAGGTGGATTTAATCCAGATATTCGAGGATTACCTAATGGTTGCAAGCGATGTATTCCGCTACGACGTCGCGGTTTTGGTCATGGAGATGAAGGCTAAGGATATTGAAACCGCCCTTCGGAATTTCAATGAACGCATCGGCCTTATGGAGGTGTCCTTTTTAGTCAATGCCCTTATCGGATTATATCGGGGCGAGCATCAAGGAGAAGCATTGGCATACCTTGCCCGGGATATGGACATCAAGGCAAAGGAAGCCTTGAAGAAAAAACTCAATAAGCTGCCCCGCAAGGTTAAAATCGCATCCATCCCTTTGGTGGCCGTAACCCTGGCCACCCTGCTCTACGTCATCGGCTCCCACCTGATCAGGTCCATGGGGGGCCTTTTTTAATGCCAGAAGGAGATAAGCATCGAATTATAGCGTTGCACTGCGGTTGGAAAGTCCTTACATACAGGAAGTATGCTCCGGGCTTTGCGCCTTGTGCGCCTTGTACTTCTCGCTTCTGGCCTTTTGGCTTGAAATTAACGTGAAAACGGGGCAACCCTTTTCAAATACATTTTTCAGGAGGTATTACCATGCAAAACAGAACAACCGCAATCCAAATCACCGGAGAAAGGAGGGAAAATTCCATGCAGAAAAGAATCGCAAATGCGCTTTCAAGTGCCAGGGGACTTCTTATAAGCAAGTCCGGCGACCAGATGACCGGCTGGCTCATTGTCGTGCTGGTTGTTGTAGTGGTGGGCGCTGTGTTCATGACATTGTACCAGGGTTCCATCATCAGCATCTGGAACAGCATTGTCACCAAAATTACCAGCCTGTTGAGCTAACAATACTTGCAGCCAAAAAGGCTGCGGCAACAGGGGGGAGAGTCGTTCTCCCCTTTTCACTTTGAACCAAAAATCTAAAAAATCTCATGGAGGTATTTGTTATGATGACTGCTTTAAAAAACAAAATGCAGAAGATGGGACTGAAAACAAGAAAGATTCTTGCAAGCAAGTCCGGCGACCAGATGACAGGCTGGCTCATTGTTGTTCTGATTGTGGTAGTGGTGGGCGCAATATTCATGACGCTGTATCAGGATTCAATCACCACTATCTGGAACAACATCGTCACAAAGATTACCGGCTTGCTAAGCTGATGGAATCCGTGCCGGATATATCCACTCACACGGGAGGTGCAAGCAGATGAACAGGAAGCACCGGGGCATATGGGGGAGAAATTCTCCCCCTCTGCCTTTCAAAAAGCTGCTTTTTAATCGGAGGGGCAGCGCCTATTACGAACTGATTATCAAGACGCTGGTGGTGATTACGCTCATGGCCACGGTGATGTCCTTTTTGAGCATCTTCACCGCCTATTTGAATTTGAACCATATGTGCCGACGTGTTGTCCGGGTGGTTGAACTGGAAGGACAGGTATCGGATAAGGCATACGACGTTTTTTACCGGCTGAAGGAGCAGACCGGCCTGTCGCCGGAAATGACCGTTGAGAATGTCCAATACTGCGACGGAAGCCAAAAAATCCAACTGCGGGATACCTTTACGGTGACGATGACGGACAGTTATGTCTTTACCCTTTTCAAGCCGTCCTTCGCACCGCCCGTTCAGATCAATATCCCCATGAAGGTGAGCATCACCGGCATGTCTGAAAAATACTGGAAGCTGACGGAATGAAGATGCCGGAAAGGAGGGAAAACCTGTGGGCCATTTCAGACGCATTATGAACAACCGTAAGGGCGGCGCTTTTGTGTTTATCCTCATCCTCGTCTTTTTCATCCTCACCCTTGCCGCCATCCTGATTGAGTATTTCCGCATGGAAAGCCTCTACCAGCAGGTGGAGTACGTGATCCAGCGCGGGGTAAACGACTCTGTGGAATACGCCATGCTGGACGAATACCGCAGGGACGGACATTCACGGATGGACAGCACACTGGCGGAAGTTACCCTGTATACCTATTTTCACGAAAGCATGGGGCTGGATTCGGGGTTAAACAAATATGCCGACAATCAATGGGTTTACCAGCTTGAAATTGAAAGCCTGAATACCACCGACGAACCGCCCCGGCTGACACTGAAAGGAACACTGAAAACCCGCGGCATTTTCAGCTTCCTGACCGGCGAGGTACGGCTTCCCTTTACCATATCCAGCGTCAACAACAGAATTACGGAAGGAGGTTCCGAATGAAACGAAAGTATATTTTTGCCATGCCGCTTGTATTTGTTTGCTGCCTGCTCTTTTCCGCCAGGGCATTTGCCGCATCGGGAAGCGACATTGAAATCAATGTCACCTCTCCCATCGGCAGCCTGCAAACCGAAAGCGGCGTGGTAGCCGTAGAGCATTTTCCGGCAGAAATCCCTATCCATGTCACGGCTAAAACCGGGACGCTCACAGATATTCAACTGGAGTATGGCGGCCAAAGCCAAGCGATAACTCCGGACTATACGCTGACGATTGAAAATAAGGAGGCTTGCGGTCCCTACACCATCACCGCCAAAACAGATCAGGGCGCTGTTCTTACCGTCACGGCCAATGTGGTATTTCAAGTCAAAGCCATTTATGACACCCGCTACCGTACCATCGGCATGAATGTAAAGGAAATCTATGAGGGTGAAACACTGCTGAAATCTTTCCCGGAACCGCAGCGCATCGACCTTGTGAACGCCAATACCGTTGCCGACCATGAACAGGAACGGATTGTCGGTTGGATCGGCAAACACGACGGCAGGACCTATTCGCTGAAAGGCAGCCTCGTTGTGGAAATATACAGTTTTTCAACGGGTAAAATCTACGGCACCTATGACACAAATGAGGATTTTGGCCCTTTGACCACCGACTTCGGCTGGACGCCCAAAGCGCTCATTGCCTTTGAAACCATGCGAAACACTGCGATTTCCTATCAAGCCCCAGTAAAGCTTGATATAGACGCTACCTGGTGTGATGAAAAAAAGCAGGAGGTTTACGGGAAGCTCTCGGCACAGGACAAGGGAGTGTCGGAGCTGCTCTATCCCTATCAGACCACCGCCGTTACTTTTTCCAAGGACGACATCCCCCTGTCCCGCAACTTCATATATATTGGCTTGGAATGGGATTACACGCCGGAAAGTGTCCAATACACCGATGGAGAAAGCAAAACCCAGACCAGTATCACGCAAAAAATAAATTATACAATTCCGAAGACAGACTTCTATTTCAAATTTAAGGCTTGTGACGGGAACGACCTGTCGGTTGCCATCCGCGCTCCTACTACGGTGTACCGGGGGGACAGCTATTCCTTTACCGTAGTTTTTATGAACAGCGGAAATAGTCCGGCTTATGATGTACCCCTCAGAGGCACGGTGGACGATGACCTGATCAAAGAGATTCCTGCCGTGCAGGACTTTTCACCCAATGAGAGCAAGACCTACACCATAAAGCGAACAGCCGATACCAAAGCCGACGTGATACACCTGTGGGCGAACATCGGGGTGCCGGAGGGCTTTATCGACGGCAATCCATCCAACAATACAGCCACGGCAGACATTCAGGTGATTGACAAACCTGCTCCGAAACCGACGAATCCACCGGAACCTGCAAAAACTCCCGAACCCAAAGACAACCCGGTTCAGCCTGACGACCCCGACAATCCCCCGGATCAGCCGCCTGACTCACCGAAGCTTTGCGACCTGTCGGCAAGCATTCTTGCGCCGCCCACCGCATATGAGCATGAGAGCTACAGCTTTACCGTGAGCTTTACCAACCAATCCAGTTCGGAACTGAAAAATGTACTCTTGCAGGCAAAAAACAACGAAGCCGCTTTGACGCAAATTCCGAAAACTTGCAATTTCAAGCCCAAGGAAACAAAATCATTCACCGTCACAGGCATAGCGGGAAACGCAGGTGAGATATACAACCTATGGGCCAATATTGCAGCGCCGGACGGCTTCCGGGATGATAACCCGGCCAACAACACCGCCGTTTTAAAAATTACGGTGGTGAAAAAGCCTTCCGGCAATCCTGACAATCCGCCTGATAATCCGCCCGATAACCCCGACAACCCACCGGACAACCCGGACAATCCCGATAATCCCGATAACCCAAGCAATCCGGAGGTGCCTTCGGAAAAGCTGTGCGATGTATGGGCAAACCTGTCCTGCCCGCCCACAGTCTACGAGCAGGAGGAATACGGCTTTACCGTGTACTTTGCCAATTCAACAGACAAAGCACTGTTGGGAGTGAGGTTGAACGCTTCCATCGACGGCAAGACGGTTTCCACAGTGCCATCAACGACAGATTTTAAAGCCTATGAAACCAAGGCTTATGTAGTCAAAAGCACAGCGGGAGAAAAGGGCTCAACCGTTCAATTATCGGCACAGGTATCGCCGCCTGCGGATTACAGGGATACCAACACCGGCAACAATCAGGCTACGGCGGAAATCATGGTGACAGAACGTCCCTATGACCTGGATGTGCAGCGGATAACACCCGACCAATACAAGGAAAACCAGACGGTTATCAGCACCATCAAGGTATCCAACAAAGGGGACCTGGACTTTACGCCGGGACAAAAGGTTTCCGTCCTGTTTGAAATCCCGGAGCTCTCGGTCAAAAAGCGTGTGGATGCCGTGGTCATGGAGCAAGACACCTGGAACGTCGTATCGGTCAAATGGAATACCCCCAATGTCCAGGCCGATAAAAACATCACCCTGGTCGCCACCATCAATCCCGACCAAACTTTGGACAATGAAACCACCGCTGCCAACAACACCTATACCCAAAAAGCAGTCATCAAAAATGTAACCTATGACGAGCCGGAAGAAAGCAGGACCATCCCTGCACCGCCGCAAAGAAGCGAGCAGTCTAAAGTGACATGGTGGGAACAGCGTTATGAAAACGGCCGATTTGTATGGCGGCAGTTTTACGCGGAACTGAAAGTCACCGCCGTGCTGGACTATGAC
This sequence comes from Bacillota bacterium, assembly GCA_013540605.1. Classification (GTDB taxonomy): domain Bacteria; phylum Bacillota; class Clostridia; order Ch29; family Ch29; genus Ch29. The sequence continues at coordinate 10,586 of JABVCK010000014.1, read as the reverse complement.
ACCAAGGCAAAAGGATATCTTAAATCGGGCTACGGCTTTTCCATCAGCGTCACTGCTACCGTGAACACCAACTATGACAGGCCGGAGCTGATTACCGCCGCGCAGACAGCGGAGGTGTATCTGCCGCAATACCGCTATGAAACAGCCATCCAGCTGATATCCGACAGTACGAATCACTTTACTTTCCGGGAGAATCCCAGCTCACCGTTCCGGTACAAAAAGCAATACATTCCGGTGTGGTTCCCCGACAACAGGGACTATATCGTACAACTCCTTGTTACCGACGTGCATACTCCCGGAGGCACCCTGTCCAAATGGATAACCGGAGGAGAACTAAAAATATTTGTGGTTGACAGCATGTATTCCGATGATGTCACCACCGGGGAACTGAATATGGCTATGCTGCTTTGCGCCGTTCCCCTTGTATGGGCGGCCATCACGGATTTTAGAAAGCGGATCATCCCCGATTGGACGTGGATAGCCATTCTCTTGATCGGCGGTACATCCGCTTTCCTGCTGCCATATCCTACCCTGCTTGAGCGGATTGCGGGATTCATGCTGCCGGGATTGTGCCTGTTCCTCCTTGCCATGAAATACGGCGGTGTCGGAGGCGGCGACATCAAGCTGACAGCGGCAATGGGCTTTTGTTTCGGTCTGTACTCCCTTGCGGCCATCCTCTTTTTTGCGCTCATTCCCGCCTGCATCTATGCAAAGGCAACAAAGCAAAAAAGCGTCCCACTGGCTGTGTTTTTGGGCATCGGCTTTTGGGTATATGCCGGTGTTCTTTTTATATATGGACTGATTTGCTGATTAAGTAGTAGGAGGTGATTTCGTGGAACTAAAAACGATACTGGCCATTGTGTTGTGCCTGATAATTATCGGCGGCGCGGTGTATCTGCACATCAAGCGGAAAAAGAAATAACGGCAGGACGGCAAAAGGGGCGGCAACACCGTCCCTTTTCTGTCCGTCCGTTCTATTGGAGTGAGAATGAAAATGGATGAAGAAAAACGCATGGTGGATACCTACGAGGTAAAACACGCCATCCATGTTGGAGATAAAGAAGTCCTCTTTGCGGTAGACGATACGAAAACCGATTATCCGTACATGGTGTGCAACTGCACCTGGGATAACCCATTGGGCATTGACCACTATTTTAATGCCGCAGCAAGCGCGGACTATCTGGAAATGATGACCGAGTTTACCGACCGCGTGACGGCGCAGCTTGAAGCGGTCAAAGCTGAACGGGATAAAATTACCGTCCCTTTGGAGCCTTTCACGCTGGAGCATTGTATACCGAATGATAACGGGCAGAACCTTGAAAACAAGGTGGTAATCATCCGCCCGGAGTGTTTGCGCCTTGAATACCGCACCGCCGACAAACAGCTTGTGCTGGCCACGGGAGGCTTTGGCGCTCATGCCAATTCCCGAGGCCGCGCGGTCTACACCGTCAATCTTTACTCCGGCAAGGAATCGCGCTGGAACCGCGAGGACATTTTAGGCATCCTCAAACCGGAATATATGCCCGATTGGGCAAAGGAACGGCTGATACAGATACAGGCCGAAAGGCAGGCAAAACAGAAAAAACATGAGCCGGAGCGTTAGGAGGTTGGAAACATGGATCAGGAAATCAATGCCGGTTATGTCATTACCGACCGGTTGACTATAGGAAATACGGAATTTGCCATCGGGCAGAACGAAAATTCTCCCGCCAAATTTGTGACCTGGAAATGCAAAAAGGGTGAAAAGAACTACTACTGGGGGCATTACTGCAATGACCGCATGACCGCCCTTGAAGATTTGTGCAACCGCGCACTGGATGAAATCCATTATTTGAGAAGTCTCCGGCAGGAAAAGGACACCGATGTAAAAATAGCGAGACAAACCGAAAAGAAAAGCCGCGTGCCGGAGCGATGAGAAGGAGGGATAAAAGTTGGCGACGAAACTGCAACTGATTACGGAGCTTTCGCAAAGAACAGCTCACAGCATCACAAGAAATCCCGTCAACTGGACTTCCTTTCTGAAAACGGCGGCCTGGAACTACAAATACCCGTTTCAGGACCAGCTTTTGATTTACGCGCAGCGCCCCGACGCGACGGCCTGCGCTCCCATTGAGATATGGAACCGGAAGTTCGGCAGATGGGTAAACAGGGGCGCGAAAGGCATCGCCCTCATCAACGACAGCGGAAACCGGTTGAGCCTTCGCCATGTATTCGATATATCGGACACCAACAGCCGGTACAACCGTCCCCCTGTCCTTTGGTCTATGCAGGATAGATATATGGATGCCGTGACGGAAACGCTTGAAAATTCCTTCGGCGACCTCAAAGATAAGAGCGATATTATCTCTGCACTGGTTTCAGTCGCCTTCAATGCCGTTGAAGATAATTATGCGGATTATCTTTCCGACCTTATGTACTGCCGGGAGAACAGCTTTCTGGAGGAACTGGACGGCCTGAACGTGGAAGTCATCTTCAAGGCTGCCCTTAGAAGCTCCGTGGCCTACATGCTCTTAGTCCGCTGCGGCTGTCCTGCCGACAAGCTTTTTACTTCTGAGGATTTTCAGGGCGTTGTGAATTTCAATACCCTCGATACCGTATCCAGACTGGGAGCCGCTGCAAGCGACATTTCCGAAATGCTCCTGCGGGAAATTGAGGCTACGGTTAAGGAACTGCAAAAAGCGGAGAGAAAACAAAACCGCACAATTGCAAAAAATCAGAGTGAAGAGCACAATGAAAGCAGAAAGGATGAAAGGGATGGTGAAGATGGAACTGACATACACAATGCAGGGCGATTATCTGATACCCGACCTGGCGCTGCCGGAGGAAGAAACGCACATCGGCAAGTATGGGATGTTACGCAAAACATATCTGAAAAACCACAGGAAAGGGATGTACGCCAGCCTGATACTGTCGGGCAAGCTGACGGAACACCTGGCGGAGATCGACCGGACGGCGAAGGAGCGGATCGAGAAAATCATGGCGGAATTTCTCACGAGCAGCCCCGCGCCGGACAAAGCGGCCGACCCGATGGGCTGGACGGGACACATGAACAACCTGCGGCACTCGGCGGAGGAAACAATACTGGCGGAGCTGGTGTACAGCTAACCCTTTTCCCCACCGTAGAGCAGCAAATCGAATCAATTAAACAGGCGGAGGACGAAAAATCCTCCGCTTTTTCTATTTCCCAGGAAGAAATCGACCATGTGCTTTGCAGGGGCACCGGCTTTTAGGACGGCAAATTCCGTGTTTACCTGCACTACCGGGAGCAGCATACCCCAAAGGAAACCATTGACTTTTTAAAGCGTGAATACGGAACCGGCGGCGGTACTCATATTTTCACCGATGGGACCCGCGGAAACACATGGCACGACGGCAAAGGCATCACTATCACAAAAGACAGCATTGCCGAACCGGATACAAAGATTATCCTGCCATGGGCAAAGGTGCAAAAACGAATCGGTGAACTGATTGCCGCAGACAGATATTTAAACAGCAAGGAAAAAGAGCATCTGCCCGTTGTGCAGCAGGAAATGGAGGAACGCCGCCGGCAGCTTGCCGAAGAAGCCTATGCCCGTGAAATCCTGAACCGGGAGCCTGTACCTACAGAACCTAAACTACCCATCTCAAAGGATACGGTTAAATATGCCTTCCATCTTGGTGACACGGTGTATCTTGGCACGGAGGAATACGAGATTTTATCCTTTGACGGCGGCACAGTGCAGTTGCGGGACACTCGTTATCCGTTGTTCATTAAAGAGCTTCCGCGGGAAGCCTTTGAACGGATGCTGCGGGATAATCCATTAAACGACCATCTCATTGCGCCGGAGCAACCGGCCGAAGAAAAAACGGAAACACCATCTCCCCGCACACTGTACCGGACGTACCTGTCTGAAATCGTCGGCAGGGTACGGACAGACGAAATCTACCCCTACCTGCGGGACAGGGATACCGATCCTGACAGCGCCAAACGGGAGCTGGACGCCGCCATCGACCGCATTGTTCTTTATATGAGGGAGGAACATCCGGATTTTTATGAAGCCTACACCAACCTGCCGCAGTTTAGGGAGTGGCTCCATGAGGATGTGTTCCAGCGGGTATACCAGGATCATTTGGCGGATTCAAGAGACAGCATCACGATTCATGCCGATGATCCCGGTGCGCCGGAATGGGTGCGGCAAACCGGCGACATTACTATCCCCCGCGAGGGCGATACTGCCACCATCAAGAGCAGCAATGAAGGTGAAAAGCACGATGTGGAATTGGGCCTGGAACTGCCGGAAAGTCAAACCGAACAAGAGGAAAAGGAACAGGCCGAAAAAGAAATTGCCGCAGGCATGGAGCTTTCCATTGAGAACCGGCACTATATCATCGATGCTATTGACGAGGAAGCGGGAACGGTTAGCCTGCGGGACATCACCTTCCAGCAAAGCACAGGCTTCCCCATTTTCCGCAGCGAAAGCATCGAGTTTGTACGCGGCGTTTTGGAACAATCGGAAGCACTAATATGGCGAAAAATACAGGGCGGCGAAGTTTCCAAAGTCATCATTGATCTTCGGCCGGAAACGCCAAAACCCCATCAGCCGCGCATCAATTACCGCATCACCGACGACATGCTGGGACATGGCGGCGCAAAGACCAAATACAGCTGGAACGTCGCCGCCATCCGGCTTTTAAATCGGCTTGAAGCAGAAAACCGACTTGCCACACCGGAGGAACAGGAAATCCTGTCCCGTTATGTGGGATGGGGCGGCCTGCCGCAAGCCTTTGACGAGAACAACAGCCAGTGGGCGAAGGAATATGCCGAACTGAAGGAACTGCTCACCGACGAGGAATATGCTTCCGCAAGGGCTTCCACCTTAAACGCCCATTATACTTCCCCCACCGTCATCAAGGCCATGTATGCCTGCCTGGAAAACATGGGCTTTAAGACCGGCAACATCCTGGAGCCGGCCTGCGGCATCGGCAACTTTTTCGGTCTTGTCCCCGACAGCATGAAGAATTCAAAGCTGTACGGCGTAGAGCTGGACAGCATCACGGGCCGGGTTGCAAAACAGCTCTATCAGCAGGCCAACATTGCGGTGCAGGGCTTTGAGGAAACCAGCCTGCCCGACAGCTTTTTCGACCTGGCCATCGGCAACGTGCCTTTCGGCAGCTACGGTGTTGCGGACAAGAAATACGACAAATACCATTTCTATATCCACGACTATTTCTTTGCAAAGACGCTGGATAAGGTGCGTCCCGACGGCATCATCGCATTTATCACTTCCAAGGGCACGATGGATAAGCAAAACCCCGAAGTGCGCAATTACATTGCACAGCGGGCGGAGCTTCTGGGCGCTGTCCGGCTGCCCAACAATGCATTTTACGATAACGCAGGCACACAGGTTACAACAGACATCCTCTTTTTACAGAAGCGCGACCGCGTGATCGATATTGAACCGGACTGGGTACATCTCTCCACTACCAAGGACGGTATCCCCATCAACAGCTATTTTGCCGAGAACCCCGACATGGTGCTGGGCACGATGGCCTACGATGACATGATGTACGGTAATGCCAAAGAAACCACCTGCCGTCCCTTTGAAAACGCCGACCTTGCCGGGCTGCTCCGCGAAGCCCTGGAGAACATCCATGCGGAAATCACCGAGTATGAGCCGGACGAAATGGCCGAGGAAGAAGATACCTCCATTCCGGCAGACCCGAATGTGAAAAATTTCAGCTACACCGTTGTGGACGGCGAGATCTACTACCGCGAAAACAGCCGGATGAACAAGGTGGAAGTTTCCGTCACGGCGGCGAACCGCATCAAGGGCATGATTGCCATTCGGGATTGCGTCCGTGAGCTGATCGAATACCAGGCCGAGGATTACAGCGATGAAATAATCCGGGAACAGCAGCGCAAGCTGAATAAGCTGTATGATGAGTTTACTGCAAAATACGGATTGTTAAGCAGCCGCGGCAACAACATGGCCTTTTCGGATGATTCTTCCTACTGCCTGCTCTGCTCCCTTGAAATTCTGGACGAGGACGGCAATCTGGAGCGCAAGGCGGATATGTTCACCAAGCGCACCATCCGGCAGCGCACCGTTGTCACCCATGTAGACACCGCCACCGAAGCGCTGGCCATCTCCATCTCGGAAAAAGCTCGCGTGGACATGGACTTCATGCAGAGCCTGACGGGGCTTTCCGAAATCCCGAAAAAACCGGCAATACCGGCAATGAAGGAAAGCCGCATTATGAAACGGCGGATGAATACCTGTCCGGCAATGTAAGGGAAAAGCTGAAAACCGCCCGGCGGTTTGCCGAAATGCATCCCGACATCTACAGTATAAACGTTGCGGCACTGGAAAAGGTGCAGCCGAAGGATTTGAGCGCATCTGAAATCGACGTACGCCTCGGCGCCACCTGGCTTCCCCCGGATGTGATCAGGGACTTTATCTTTGAACTTCTGGAAACTCCTTATATGTACAGGCGCTACATCGATGTCCACTATTCCGGCTATACCGCCAACTGGAACGTCAAGGGCAAAAACGACGACCGCAGCGGCAATATTAAGGCCAATGTGACCTACGGCACCAGCCGCATTAATGCCTACAAGATCATCGAAGAAACCCTCAACCTGCGGGATGTGCGCATCTTTGATACCGTCGAGGAGGACGGCGTGGAGAAGCGCGTTCTGAACAAAAAGGAAACCGCCATCGCCCAGCAGAAGCAGGAGGCCATCAAGGAGGCATTCCAAAGCTGGATATGGAAAGACCCCAATCGCCGGGAACGTCTGACGCGGATCTACAACGACCGCTTCAACGCCGTACGGCCCCGCGAATATGACGGCAGCCACATCCGTTTTACCGGCATGAATCCGGAGATCACCCTGCGCAAGCACCAGGTGGACGCGGTAGCCCATATCCTGTACGGCGGCAACACTCTGCTGGCTCATTGCGTGGGCGCGGGCAAAACCTATGAAATGACGGCTGCGGCAATGGAAAGCAAGCATCTGGGGCTTTGCCAGAAAAGTCTGTTTGTCGTGCCCAACCACCTGACCGAGCAGTGGGCGGCGGAGTTTTTGCAGCTTTACCCTTCCGCCAACATCCTTGTGGCAACCAAAAAGGACTTTGAAACCAAGAACCGCAAGAAGTTTTGCGCAAGAATTGCAACCGGGGACTACGACGCGGTAATCATCGGACACAGCCAGTTTGAAAAAATACCAATTTCGATGGAGCGGCAAAAACGGTTGCTTGAAGAACAAATTGCGGAAATCACCAGCGGCATCCGGGAACTCAAGGAGGAACGGGGCGAGCGTTATGCTATCAAGCAGCTTGAAAAGACAAAGAAAACCTTAAAGCTCAAACTGGATAAGCTCAACGACACCAGCCGCAAGGACGATGTGGTCACCTTTGAGGAGCTGGGCGTTGACCGGCTGTTTGTGGATGAAGCGGATTTTTACAAAAACCTCTTTCTTTACACAAAAATGCGCAATGTGGCGGGCCTGTCACAGACCGAGGCGCAGAAATCTTCCGACCTCTTTGCAAAATGCCGTTACCTTGACGAGCTGACGGACGGGCGCGGTGTCATCTTTGCCACAGGAACGCCCATTTCCAACTCCATCACCGAGATGTACACCATGCAGCGATATCTGCAATACGAAACCCTGCGCAAAAACGGACTCCAGCATTTCGACTGCTGGGCAAGTACCTTTGGGGAAACCGTAACCGCCATTGAGCTTGCGCCGGAGGGCACAGGCTACCGGGCTAAAACAAGGTTCGCACGGTTCTACAACCTTCCCGAACTTATGAATATGTTTAAGGAAATCGCGGACATCAAGACGGCGGATATGCTCAACCTCCCCGTGCCGAAAGCGAACTACCACAATGTAGCGGTGAAGCCGAGCAAATTCCAGCAGGACATGGTGGCCGAGCTTGCGGAGCGCGCCGAACGGGTGCGCGCCAAGCTGGTGGAGCCCTATGAGGACAACATGCTCAAAATCACCAACGACGGCCGGAAGCTGGCCCTTGACCAGCGGCTGATGAGCCCCATGCTTCCCGACCATGAGGACAGCAAGGTAAATGCCTGCGTGGAAAATGTATTCCGCATCTGGCGGGAAAACAGCGACAAGAAGCTGACGCAGCTTGTGTTCTGCGACCTGTCCATTCCGAAGAACGATGGAAATTTCAATGTGTATGACGACATACGCCAAAAGCTTATTACCCGCGGCGTTCTCGCCGACGAGGTTGCTTTCATCCACGATGCCGACACAGAGACCAAAAAAAAGGAACTGTTTGCCAGGGTGCGCAAGGGACAGGTGCGGATCCTGCTGGGCTCCACCTTTAAAATGGGAGCCGGAACCAACGTGCAGGACCGCCTGATTGCGCTTCATGACCTGGACTGCCCGTGGCGGCCGAGGGATCTGGAACAGCGCTCCGGACGTATCGTGCGGCAGGGCAACCAGAACGACGAGGTGCATATCTTCCGGTATGTGACGGAAAACACCTTTGACGCTTATCTCTACCAGATACTTGAGAACAAGCAGCGGTTTATTTCGCAGATTATGACTTCAAAGTCCCCTGTAAGAAGCGCCGAGGACATTGACGAAACGGCTCTTTCCTATGCCGAGGTGAAGGCGTTGGCCACCGGCAACCCGTTTATTAAGGAGAAGATGGATTTAGACATTCAGGTTTCCAAGCTGAAATTGCTGAAAGCCAACCATTTAAGCCAGCGCTACGCTTTGGAGGACAGATTGCTCAAGCACTACCCGCAGCAGATCAAATCCACCGAGGAACGCATTGAAGGCTATGAAAAAGACCTCGCCCTTTACGAGCGCCACAGTGCATCAAAATCTGCAGGAGATGGCACAGAGGACAGCAAATTTCCGGGCATGACCATCAAGGGCATAGACTACACCGAAAAGGCCCAAGCGGGCGCAGCCATTCTGGAAGCCTGCAAGCTGATGACCTCACCGGAACCCCAGGAGCTTGGCAGCTACATGGGATTTCCCATGCTGTTTTCCTTTGACGGCTTCAATAAGCAGTATCAGATCACCCTGCGGGGCGCTCTGAGCCATACGGTCACACTGGGCACGGACATCCACGGCAACATCACAAGGCTCAATAATGCTCTTGCAGAAATACCAAAAAAACTGGAATACTGCCGGGAACAGTTAAAAACGCTCCACCAGCAGATGGAAACGGCTAAAGAACAAATCGACATCCCCTTTGAAAAGGATCAGGAGCTTCAAACCAAATCTGCACGGCTGGCGGAGCTGAACATTTTGCTCAACATGGATAAACATGAAAATGAAGTGCTAGACGGTGAACCGGACGAGGATATGGACATTCCTGAAAAGAAAGCCGTGGGCTATGAAAGATGAGGTGAAAAAACATGCCTTATGTAACACCGGAGCAGATTGAGCGGGCAAAGCAAATGGACCTGCTGACTTATCTGCAATATTACGAGCCGCAGGAGCTGGTGCGCTTTTCCGGCAACGTCTATACCACACGTACCCATGACAGCCTGAAAATCAGCAACGGGAAATGGTGCTGGTGGTCGCGCAACATCGGCGGGCGCTCTGCCCTGGACTATCTCATCAAGGTGCGGGGCATGACGCTCCCGGAAGCGGTGCTTCAGATAAACGAACAGGCGGCCATTATGCCGCCTGTTTCGCCAAAATCACAGGAACCCTCCGAGCCAAAAAAACTGCTATTGCCGGAGAAAAACGAAAACAATGACCGTATAATTGCCTACCTCATGGGGCGCGGCATCCACCGGGAGATTATAGACTACTGCATCCGGACAAAACGGCTGTATGAAAGCCGCGATTATCACAACGCCGTCTTTATCGGCTTTGACCGGCATGGCGTTCCCAAATATGCGACGCTCCGGGGTACGACCAACAGACGGTATATGGGTGAAGCTAACGGAAGCGATAAGCACTTCTCCTTCTCTATTCCGGCACGGCAGGAAAGCTGCAGGCTCCATCTGTTTGAAAGTGCCATTGATTTATTGTCCTATTGCACGTTGGAGCTGCTTTCCGGCAGGGACTGGCGGCAGGAACACTGCCTGTCCCTTGCGGGAATCTATATGCCCAAAAAGATAATCGAGGAAAGCACCCCGCCTGCCGCACTCATGCAATACTTAAAAGACTTCCCGCAAATCAAGGAAATTGCTTTGCATCTGGACAACGACACGGCCGGACGGCTGGCGGCAATGACTATCAAGACATTTCTTTCTTCAACACATATTATTTCCGATGAGCCTTCGAAGCGCGGAAAGGATTATAACGACTATCTGAGAATTGTATTAAGAATACGGCAGCCGCGGGAGCGCGAATAAGCTGAAAGTAAAGTTTTATTTACGGCATGTTATCGTTGAAATAAAGGTGATAGCAAGAATAAAATAAAAAATATTTTATTTTGCACTCTGCATGGTTGATTTTTCAGCGACATCATACTAAAATTAAAACAATGGAGGTGGTAAAGCCATGAAATACTACGAACAACTTCTGGAAAAAGGTTGTTTTACATGGGATGATGTTACTGAAATGGTCGGCAATAGAAACAGTGCAAGCAGTCTGATACAGAACTACCTGAAAA
>JABVCK010000013.1 GCA_013540605.1 Bacillota bacterium | reverse complement strand
CAAAAAAGCAGCAGATGAAGTTTCAGGTTTTCCTGATAAGACTTGTGAGATTCAAAGTTACGCAGCATAAACAAAACCTCCAAACAAGAAGTAGTATGGTAAATATTACCATCCACTTCGATTTTGGGGCTGTTGTGGAAAAGTCAAGGTAAATGGAGAAAGATGCCGTATACACCGGAGGGGGTTCGGAGAACTCGCTGGTCAGGATATCACCTGCTGAGATGCAGAGGATTAATGGGGATCGTTGTAAGGATCCGCAAATAGCAACGAACCATTAACCTGCTCCGGTACTGAACATATGGGTTTTCATTCGGTGACCGCGGGTTCTATTTTCTTGTACTTCAATGGTTGAGTTACATTGAAGAATACAATCGGTTGGCCATAAAACACGATGAACTATGTTAGCCAAAAATTAATAGTATGGGTAACATGCAAATACAAGCGTTTCATGAAGCATTAAAGTATAGCAAGCGAATGACTAAGGTAATTTGTAAAAAGAGAGACCAACATGTTTCCACATTGGACTCTCGGAATAATACCATAAGGTGAATGATAAGAGCCGTATGAGTAGAGACGTTCACCTACAGTTTTTAATTATTTCAGTTCTTATTTTTTTTGCTCCAGACTTTTCATTACATCACGGTTGGCCTTATAGGCCCATAACAGTCCACCGAAAATAACTGCAATGATGAGAAACAGGCCATATATCAGTATAATGTTTGCCTGTTCTATTTGAGGTTCTACAAGGGGCTCAATCTTCTCGCTTGCCCATACTATTGATGGTATTAGCAGAACCGTCAGCAGTACTATGAGAGAAATCACCCGGTACAGTCTATTCTCGAGCAGTCTCATAACGACACCTCCTCAGGCGCACTTTTTATATACAGCTCATCTATGGATTTCTCAAACTTCTGTTTGCTTTCAACCGAGGGGCCTTTAGTAAACTGGCTTACAAGCAGCATGACTATGACATTGGTAGCTAATACCCAGGCTGAATAATGCCAACCGAGGGGATTGGAAACCTTGCTGATGAAGTTCAAATATATCAGAAGCGCTCCACCGGTAATCATACCGCAAATATAACCGGCCGCTGTAATTTTTATGCTTTTAAGGAGCTTGCCTTTGGAAAGTATTAAGATTACTGTTGGAGCATAAAGTGCAACAATAGCGTTGACCAGAGTGGCTATTATTGCAACAATACTAAAACGGTAGTGAGTGAAAATATAAGTGATTATTGCCAGAACGACTATTGACCATCTGCCGGCAATCAAATAGTGCCTTTCATCTTTGCCCGGAGCGATATATCTTTTATAGATATCTGAAATAAAGATACAACTGGAGATGTTTGTCTCAGCATCCAATGTAGACATACCGGCTCCCATCGCTCCCGCAATAATCAGACCGCCAAACCAGGCAGGCGCATAGTCATACAGTAATTTGGGGAATGAGTTATCCGCACTCACACCCGTTAATCCCGGTACAATTAAAAGGGCTGCAAAGCCTATAAAAACAACGGGGATATAAATCCCTGCCAAATAAAACGGTATTGTGTAACCTATTTTCATTGCTTCTTTAGGTTTTCGGGCTGAGTAGAAGAAACTCCAGGTTACAGGTTTTAAAGCTCCTCCAAGTCCTATTGCTATAGCAGCCCAAGAGAACCATGTTACGTTAGTTAAGAACCCCTTGGGCCCCGGGATTGTCAGGTATTCAATATAATGTTCCTTCATAGCGGCCATCATGGGCTTAATTCCGCCTACCAAAGTAGTACAGTAAGCTGCCGCGACATATACAACCACAAACATCCAGCAGGCCTGCAGAACCGTTGTCCACATGGTACCTCTGATGCCTGCTCTCCATACATATGAAGCTACAACCAGAATAATTACAAAACATGCAACGTCATAGGTGACGAGGTTGTTTGTAAGGGTGCTGATTAATATAGCAGGTCCGATAACATTTGTAAACATATAGCCTACGCTGAAAGATATTGTCGCAATAGCCGTTGCAATTCGTACTCCATCGCTGTTATCGAAATATTCGGCTACCAGATCGCCCGGTGTGAGATAATTATTTTTTCTTGCCAGGTAATTGATCCGGGGGGCAAGCCACATCATGACTCCACCGGCTACGAACAATGTCCAGAGCCCGTTTGCTATCCACCCTATACCATGTGAATAAACGAATCCCATAGAACCCGGTATAGCAAATGAGCTGTGGTATCCACCGGCCAGACCCAAGAATACCAAAGGAAACGCAGCGCCTGCCGACACTTTATAGAAGTCGTCAATATTCAACCTTAAGCTTTTTGTCCATTTGCCATGCCCGAGGACTAATACCACAACCATATATATCAATGGTATGATTAAAGCTCCAATTGCTTTACTCAATTCTAATCTCCCTCCTTCAGACTATTTGTTTATTAACTGCATAGCCAAGTATTGCATAAGGCAATAACTTGTTTTGAACCGGTTGAGAATATTCATCTGCATTAGAAGGCATGCTACTATAATTATGATTACGGTTATCTGTAAAAGCAATCGTTTGCCTTAGTGTAAAAAATCGCATCAAAAACTTCTAATACTCGATCCTCAAGTTTGGGACAACCTTATTTAAAGGCTTTACATAGAGTTCATTCTCAATATTTCCAGGCGGGGACGCAACAACCAGCAGCGTCAATAGATCTTCGCCGGTGTTGATTAATTGATGCTCGGTATCAGGAGGCACAAAGATTATATCTCCGGTTTCAACCGCTCTCTCTTCATCTCCTACCTTTTCCCATCCCCGGCCGCTTACTATATATAGCAGTTCTTCATGGGGAGCAGGGTGAGTATGGAGACCCGGACCCTGTCCCGGGTGAAAGGTGGTAAGCCATACGCTCATCTGTTTCGTACCTGTCCGTTGAGGGTCAAAGAACACTCTCAAGATTTCATTTTTTTGAGGAGCGGCATACATTACGGAATCCCCGGGCCATCCCGGCTTTAGTATATATTTATATTCATTTTGTTTTTGCATAATCAAATCCCTCCCTGGAACCAATTGCTCAATAGCAACTCGTTCACAAACTTTAGCCTTAAAAGTCATTGCAATCAGTCTTTTACATATTTAACCCACTTGCTTCCTATGACTGCAAAACCAATCAAGGCTAAGAAGTACCAGCTATAAACCCAGACCCACAGTTTTGGCAAGATACCTCCGACCAGTACAGGCTCATTGAAGAAATTGATTATTGGGGGGTTCACCATAATAAAGCATATCCAGAAGAAGTAAAGATAGGTCTTTTCTATAGCATCGAGTTTGCTTTTCATCATACCACCTCCTAAATTCTGGATTCCTGAGAATTATTTAAAGGTAAGGACTGCTTTGCTTGCAACGAAATTCTTTACGCTTAGCAGAGCTTCGTTTACTTCTTCCAAGGGGAATTCATGGGATACTAATTTATCAAGCTCATACTTGCTGCTGACTTTTTCAAGGAATTGGACTGCTCTAAAGGTGTGCCTAGGCAACCATGAGTAGGAACCTTTAATTGTACAATGCTTGAACGTGACATGGAATGGATGGAAATTGTCTGCCGGACCCGCATCCATAAATTGCCCTACAACTACGTATGTACCGCCATCTCTGATCATCTGAACGCCTTCAGAGAAGGCATTTGGGAAGCCCGAGCATTCAAACACAACATCTGCCCCAATATTGTTGCATATCTCTTTTGTCTTTGCTATGCGTTCTTCCGGAGTTTTTAAATCATAGAGGTTTATTGTCTCATCTATTCCCCATTTTTGAGCTAGCTCCAACCGCGGTGCCGGACCCCCAACAATTATAACCTTGTTGGCTCCCGATTCTTTGGCTACCAATGCAGTCATCAAACCAACGGCGCCACTTCCCTGAACAATGACACTGTCCCCGATGTTGATTCCGGCTCTTTCTGCGGCATGAACAGCGGTAGGCAATGCGCATCCGGTTGCTACCAAAGTTTTCGGATCGATATTCTTTGGCAATATAGTTATTGACGTTTTAGGAAAAAGATAGCAATATTCTGCCCACCCGCCAAAGAAATGCGGCTCTATATCGGAGCTAATTCCTGCGCCGTAGGTCTTCCTGTTTGAACATTTGTTGGGAATACCATTTCTACAGTTCGCACAATCATAACAATAAGTTCCTACAGTGGTAGGCCAGGTTATTAGATCTCCTTTTTTGACAATGGATCCGTCAAAGGCCTTTATCTCGACATCTCCACCAATTTCGACAACTTCACCTACATTTTCGTGTCCCAATATCACAGGGAAGTTCAATATTTTACCGCCTGTTTGACCGACCCATGTGTGAACATCCGTACCGCAGATGCCTGCTGCAACCATTTTAACAAAGATGGCTCCTTTTTCTATCTCTTTTGGTAATGGATACTCCCTGATTTCAAGGGGTTGATTAAAGCCTAACATTACTGATGCCTTACCAGTGTTCATGAAAACTCCTCCTTACTGTTTAGGTAGTGTAGTACCGAATATTATGTATGGTCCGATCGGAATTTGCCTTATGCATACACCTCCTTTTATATCGGAATTTCGTATTTAAGCTCACCTCCTTCTTTGATATAGCTTTTAGTAGTATATAGCCGTCTCTTAGAATCTATCTAAGTCTAACTTCTTTAGAGTATCAACTGTCGGAACTCCATTATTATCCCATCCTACATATTTGTAATAGTTTGCCAACATCTGATCCAATATTTCCTTTGTAATGCCCCGGCCCGTACTAGGGCCTGTTGATATTCTTTCATCCAAAAATCTGCTGGGCAGGGTATCCTTTTCGTTTTTAAAACCTGAAGCTAGATTATACATTCTTTCCAAACACCAGATCCTTCGTCCTATCATTTCCAGTTCTTCTATATCGATATCCCAACCGGTAACCAGGTTTATAGATGTCGCATACATATCCTCTCCGCCATTTTGCAGGTTCCACTTAAGCGTATGTCCGAAAAGATGCTCGGTGAATCTGCAAAGTATCATTGAATCTCCAACAGCAGTCATTATTTGTGTTTCAGCGACTAATTCTGCCTTATCTGTTATATCATCTATAGCCGTCAATCCTTTATATTCTATTGTAGGCCTGGAATCTAAATGGCTTCCGCCTCTTGGAGAAGTCGAGTAACCCAAACCCATCATGTAACACCCTCTGGGAGAATGGCCTGCGATTTCTAATCCTCTTACATTGGCTGCAAAGGTCTCGCTATTATGCCCAATATGTTTGGCCAGTTCTCTGGTTCCCATTGAAAGCTCGGCTCCGATGCCTTCCTTTAAAGCTATCAGTGGAATTAACTTTAATAGGGCTTCATTATTCCCAAACCGCAAACCTGAATCGGCATATCCAGTTTCCATATATCCTTTCTCTGCACATTCCATAGCAAATGCTATCGTTACACCGGTAGAAATTGTATCAAGGCCATACTCGTCACATAGTTTGTCTGCAGCTATTATTGTTGATAAATCAGATATTCCGCACATTGATCCCAATGCATATAGAGTTTCATAATCCGGTCCTTCGCTTTTAATCCCGTTAAGGCTGCCACCCCTGACTTGATTAACATGCGAACATGAAATTGGACATGCAAAGCATGCTGTATGATGAAGGTTATATTCTTCCCTTAGCTTTTGACCGGACAATTGTTCACCCAGCTCAAACCACTCACTCTGCCAGTTCCTGGTCCCTAAGATTCCTAATTTATTCAAGTTCATTAAAGTACCGGGGGTTCCATAGGTAGGCATAGACGTTCCTAAAACAATATTGTCTTTTATGCATTTATTAACGTGCGAAACCCATTTTGAAAGCTGAGCCGTATCAGGCACTTTTACTTTATTTGTCCCATAAACCCTAATTCCTTTTAGGTTTTTAGACCCTATAACGGCTCCCAATCCTCCTCTTGCCGCACATCTTGAACCCGTCATTATCCCTGCAAATTTTACTTTATTTTCTCCTGCCGGTCCGATTACCATTGTCTCGGCTTTTCGTTTGCCTCTTATTAATTCTCTTTGCGTATCAAAAGTATTAAGCCCCCATAAATCATAGGCTGGTATGAATTTTACATCGGAATTGTCTATATCTATCCAAACTGGTTGGTCAGATTTGCCTCTAAGAATAATTGCATCAAACCCAGCTTGTTTCAACTCAACGCCAAACCTTCCTCCACTAACGCTGTAAAAAAAACCATGGGTTGCCGGTGATTTTCCCGCAATGACCATTTTTGATGCTGCAGGCACAGGAGTACCACACAAAGGCCCTGTAGCTACAATAATAATGTTGTTTTCATCAAAGGGATCTAATTTGGGGTCAACCATATCAGCAAAAATATATGCAGCTAGGCCTGTTCCACCTAGATACTTTCGCATTATATCTTCACCATATTCAACATAGTCTGCCTTTCTCTCAGTCAAATCAATTGATAAAATACGCTTTTGATAACCGAACATAATCACCCATCCTTTTATCTCATACTATCTCAAGAGCATTCCAAGGACATACCTTTACGCATTCAGGGTTGCCCCCACATAAATCACACATCTCAGGCTCATCACCTTTGAATACCATTATATTATAAGGACATTCCGATACACATAACCCACAATGCACACAATTACTTTCTATGAACTTTACTCTGTCTCGTTCAATAATCAAAGCATCTGTACTACAAATCTCAACACACTTATGTTCTTCGCATAAAAAACATGCTTCCAAATTATAAGCAAGCTTATCTGGTTGACTATAAACATGAATAAATCCTTGTTTGTTGGAATAAGCCCCTATTCTTTTTTCTGAGCAGGCCAATGAACACAACCCGCACCCGGAGCATTTTTCACTATGAAAAATCAGTTTGCTCATTCTTTGACCCCCTTTCAGCCGATTTAGGAAAACGTTTGCCTTTTGCGTTAAAAAAATAGGCTGGCTAGTAAATCGATTGCCTTGTTATATTTTTATTATATTAGATTACCTCTTTTTCCTCAAATTGCTTTAAAGTTTAAAAAATTCGAAAATTTTCGTTTTTTATTTTTATACTACGATTATCTCGCTTTTTCATTAAATTAACTTGTTACTTATTTGACAAATAAAGATTTCGAATAAAAAACCTCCGTTTCCAGTTCTTATCTGGCACCGAAGGTCTGCACGGTTTTTAAAGCTCTCGGAGATTATGCTCAGTAACCTTTATACATAGACAGCACACGGTCTATAATCTCATCCAGAGCTATGACCGCTTTATTCTTTTCATTTCCGGTAACTTTACTATAGGATTTTTCTGATAAAATTATGTCTTTACAAATCTGTCTAAATAGCTCACATGCAATGTTGCTCTCCAGCCTGCTCGTTTTGACACTCTTTCCTATCATAATACCACTTCGCACAGTTGGGTTATAATCCGGGTATTTTAAGTCTCTGAATTTTCTTATTATATCAACGATGATTTCTGCGGTTGGACTTATAAGGCGGGTTTGAGCTTTCACAATCTTTATTTCTGTCTCTCTATCCGGATATCCTATGCTTAACGTTATCATTCTATCCTTCAGTGCGTCCTGTAGTTTGTAGATGCCCGCATATTCATCCGGGTTGCTGGTAAATATAACCTTGAACTCCGGATGTATTTTTATATATTCATTTCCGGTTTTGTTAGATGCTATTTCTATGACTTCTTCTTCAAGAATGGACAAAAACACATTATTGGTTTCGGGCCTGGACCTCGTAAACTCGTCATATACAAGAACATATCCATTCTTACAGGCGTGCAGTATTCGCCCGTCGATCCACTTTTCTTCGATTTCTTCCTCTTTCTTAACTACACTTGAAATAAAGTTGTCATATACTGTTTTTCTTTTCAGACCAAAGCTATTTCCAATCAAACTACTTCTTTCCAGCTCCTCATTTCCAAACATGACCATTATCGGCCTATTCATCTTCCGGGCAATATGCAAAGCCAGCGCAGTCTTTCCGGTACCGGCCGAACCTCTCAAATGAACCGGAAAACCTGCCTGTAAATATATAAGGCTTCTGTTCATCAAATCCTCGATATAAGGAGTCACAACAAACTTATTATGAAACAAAATGTCCTCCAAAAAAATCCCTCCTGTGTTAAAACTCCTTTGCGCAGGCCAAATTATGGCTAAAATATCCTGATCATATTCGATCTTTTAGTTTTGCACTTAAGATAAAGAGTGGAGGTAGAAATCTTCCTCCACTCCAATCATATTCATCGTTTGTGTAATGTGTGATAGAATTTATTTTGCTTATTATTAATTTAAGCAGTGGCTCTAGGGTGCGGGTGCGGGTGATGATGCTCGTGTCCGCCTGTAAGTCCCACCGCATCGGCATAGACCAACCATGTTTCTACGCTCGCTATAACAACCCTAGCCTCAATAGTTAATAGCTCAATACCAACCAGTGATACTATAGCCCATGCGTCAATTACAATACCCTTATCTAGTATCCTATCGACAACTTCTACCAAACTGGACGCCTGAACTGATTTTTTTATTGTACTCATTCCTTTACCTCCTTATTATTTTTTTCAAAGGGTCGCCCTCTAAATACCCTATTATAATATATGATTTTTCAAAAAACCTGTGTATGCCATTCAGCATTTTCTATTCGTCGAAATGCTTTTCATTCCAGGTTTTTGATAAAGTTATAAGGAGGCCATGGGCCGTTAACCTCAAATATCAAGCCCTTGCTTTCCACTTTGGAACCAAGTTTGTCTATCTCCTGCAAAAATCCCTCTTTATTGTTTGTATCTATTAATAAGGCACAGTTTAGCAGCATATCCTCCATTCTTCCGGTAATCTCCTTCGCCAGTATTTTGCTGGTCTTAACCTCTAGTACTATGCGTTTCAGTGTTTCTAGTACTTTTTCGGTTATTATATTGGCCTTATCTATCGCCCTTTCGTTGTACTCTTTTTCCAGCTTCCTTCTCATAAAATATGCCGTACCTTTAGATAACTTTTCACATTTTTCCTCGGCTTCCAGGCTATCTTTCTCCACGAGGTTCTTTATATAACTTTTTTTGTCCCAATACACCTTACATGACCACTCTTCCTTATTCCTGAGATAGCTTAAATTTTCCGTCAGATAGTCTTTATGCTCCTGGGCAAATTCATTTACTTTATCCTCATTATAAAAAATTGTACAGAACTTCAACGGTATCACCTGAGTGTATTTCAAGGCTTCATTTAATACTTCCATATGTAACTCCGCTTTATCCTTTAGCCAGCCTATATTTTCGAGGTTTTCATCTATATATGGATGTCCAAACTCGTTTAAGTCCACTTCGCTAACTACAGCATATACCTCACCGCATCTTAACAAACCGACACTATTAGCTCTATCTATTCCTGTACATCCCCCGGCATCAATACGCTCTCCAACAAACCCGTATACGTATAGTCCTTTCTCTTTCATCACCAGTCTTCTCCTGTCTCTGCTTCTGTTCTCCTGCTCCTTCTCCTTGTCCATGGCTTTTCCGGTTCTGCTTCTATCATCTCAGCCTTTTCTCTCTTCAAATTCTCTTTTTCTTGCTTCCTATATGCCTCAGATGATAATGCCGGGTCAGCCTTCCACCAATCTATACCCATTTCCATAGCTTTATCTACCGAAGCTACAACAAGACGTATTTTTATTGTCAGCAATTCCACATCTGCAACCGCAATGCTGATATCACCTGCGATCACAACGCCTTTATCCAAGACCCTTTCTAAAATATCTCCCAGGGTAGAGCCTCCCCCAGAGTGTACTACTCTATTTGAACTCATTTATGCTCACCCTCCCTATTACATCAAATCCCCTAATGGACCCAGGTTAATGTTCAAATCCTCTTCTGTCAAATCAAAAATCATCATCATCTCTTTCATTTTTTCGTCGAGCTTCATGAAGGTTAAGCCCAATTCTTCTATTTCTTCATCCGTAAGTGAATTATTTTCGATTCTATTCATAGCCTGTTTCTCCATCAGTCTTCTTAAAAGCTCAATTAGAGTTAAAACCAGTTGAGCCAAGCCTTTATCTATGTTATCCGGATTAGCTTCAAGCCTGCTTTTTGTTTTGGTTAAATTATTGATCTCTTGCCTGATACTTGAGTTATCCAAGGTCATGCGCCATCCTTTCTTTCGAAATCAACGAAATTATAGGGCGGCCACGGTCCGGACAGCACTAATTCAAAATCATCCTGAAAATCATCCTGGAACTCTATATCGTTGATAGATGATTTGAATGCTTCAACGTCTTCTTTTTTTATCAAATAAGCGGCGTTCAAAACGACGCTGCTGCTTTGCGAGTATTTTTTCTTCTCCAAGGTATAGAACCCGGAAATCTTCTCCTCAATAATGCTTATTGTTTGTTTTGCTCTTTCTATCATTTTTTTTCGGTCTTTAAAACCACTGAGCTTTTTAAGCATATAATCATACCCGCTGCTTTTACCCGGGCTGTTCTCTTTAGATTCGCCGCCGGTATCTTTATGGCAAATGATCTTGATGCCCATTTCAACTTTGCCCGAAATATTCCGGAAATTAGCCAGAATTTTTTCATCATATTTCTCACAAAGCTTTCTTATGCTGTCCTGAGACAATAGAATGGTTGAGAAAGAGAAAGGAAGGACATCATAGTTTTCCATCAGCCTTTCCAATACTGATTCGTGCTGAATTAAATAGCCGTATTCTGCCTCTATTTTTCTTTTATTGACTATGCTGTATACAAGCGAGTACCCCTTATGCTCATACACCAATACATCGAGGCCATATATGCCTCTCATTGCTAAATCACCTAAATCCGAGCCATTGATAAATCCATACAGATAAAAGTATTCTATCATACGCATCCCCTAACTTTCTGTGTATCTGTTCATAGTCTCAACCGCTGTGACAATAAGCCTTAGTCCAACATAAATCAAGTCGATGTTGGCTACAGAAATTGTCAAATCCCCTGTTATGACAATACCTTTATTCAAAAGTCTATCCAGAAGTTCCAAGAGA
The DNA here is from genome assembly GCA_013540605.1 of Bacillota bacterium. Classification (GTDB taxonomy): domain Bacteria; phylum Bacillota; class Clostridia; order Ch29; family Ch29; genus Ch29. The sequence goes on along the minus strand of JABVCK010000013.1, from coordinate 23,323 downwards.
GTCACATCCTGCTGTTCCGCTGCTTCACAGGCCATCTTAATCTTCCTCCTGATCCTCGTTTTCCATCTGTCTTGCCTCCAACAGCCTTTCAATTAAGCTGTCCCGGATTTCCATATATTCCTTCTCGGAAATATCTCCATCCTGGTACAAAATGTCTAATTCCATCAATTCCTTCTGAATGGCCGGCACTGAGTAGTACTCTTTTTCCGCATGGTCAATAATTATTTCGAATATCTTAGTAATACCTTTTATCAACATGAAACCATCCCTATTCCAGCTCAATTTTTTCATTGATGAAACTATACGGCGGCAATGGCCCTATATATCTAAAGTCAAACTTATCGTTATACTTGTGATAAAACTCATTTACCGCTTCATCAAACGCTGCCTCAGCAGATCTGTCTATTAAAAAAGATGCATTCAACGCCATCCTAGGCGTCAAGTTTTCGCTGATCCTGAAATCTTCTGCAAGCTCCCTTAACCTGCCGGCAATCTCTTTCTCGTACTTACCTCTTAATTTATTTACTCTTTGTTCGACCAGTCTGCCTAGCTCTATCTTGTCTTGTTCGGTAACAAAGTGCTGTTTGCTTAGCTGTTCTTTAAGTTTAGAAATCTCTTTATCGTCCACTTCCTTTGAAAAGCTGTCTTTATTCCAAACGAGTTTTAAAGCGACTTCAATTTTGTTTTGTATTCTGGCAAATATTTTTTTAAACCGCGCGTAGTTATTAACTAGAAATTTTTCCGCCTCTTCTTTCGAATTAATCACAGTACCGTAGCTTATCGGTATAACTTCGCTTTGCTGAAACACATTCCTTATAATGTTGTCGTGCTTAAGCATTCCTTCCTTTGTTGCTTTAACCTCCGTTTCCATATCCTCGCAAAGCAGGACAATATCCTGGTAGGCAATGAGGACGCTATTATTTATAAGAGCTTCTTCCTCCAAGTCTGTCTGTTTGAAAATACAGTAGCAGTACAGGTTCCCCACTAGCTATCCCTCCTAAAGTATTTAAACGCATCCATAATATCCTGATCTGTTACTCCGAATTCGTCCATGCCTATCTCCCCGCCGTGGTTTAGAATAAATTTCTCCAGAGCCCTTTTCCCGGCCATATCGCATATTGTCTCTATATCTGCTCCCGATAACCCTTCTGATAAATCTGCATATTTATTTATGTTCAATTCACCCTTGCAGACTTTTTTGCCCAGATATAGCCTGAATATCTCCAGTCTATCAAGGGCATCGGGGTTTGCAATCTTTATCCTGCTTTCAAATCTGCCCGACCTTAATAGAGCATCGTCTATCAAGTCAATCCTGTTCGTCGCAGCCAGAATGATAACATCCCTTAGCTCTTCGAGGCCATCTATTTCAGTCAGTAGCTGGCTGACCATTCTATCCGTTACTTCGTTCGAACTCCTGCCCCTTTTAGGTATAATTGCATCTATCTCATCAAAAAATATAATGGAGGGGGCTACCTGTCTGGCTTTTTTGAAAAGGCTTCTGATCGACTTTTCAGATTCTCCTACCCACTTCGACAGTAGCTCCGGCCCTTTTATAGAGATAAAATTGTACCCCGTTTCTGAAGCAATTACTTTTGCTATCAAAGTTTTGCCGCACCCCGGAGGACCATATAGGAGTATGCCCTTGGTTCTTTTAATGTTTGCGTAGCTGTACAGGTCCTTATACTTCAGCGGCCATTCTATCAAATATCTGATTTCGTCTTTTACGGATTGCAGCCCCCCGATATCCTGCCATGAAAGGTTCGGCTTCTGTATAGATATCTCTCTTAGGGCCGAAGGTTCAACGCTTTTTAACGCTTTGACAAAGCACTGCATGTTTACGCGTATTGCCATCAGTACATCTAACGGGATATATCCCTTCTGCAAATCAGTATTTGAAAAGACCTTTCTTAGCGCGTTCATTGCCGCTTCTCTGCATAAAGCTTTTAAATCAGCCCCTACATAACCGTTGGTCATCTCCGATAGTTGCTTTAAATCAACATCATCGGTAATAGGCATGCCCCGCATATGTATCTTTAAAATTTCTTCCCTTTCGAGCGGTCCCGGTATTCCTATATATATTTCTCTGTCGAACCGTCCGGGTCTCCTCAAGGCCAGGTCTATCGCATCGGGGAGATTAGTGGCGCCGATTACAATAACGTTCTCGTTGGCTTTAATCCCATCCATAAGTGCGAGGAGTTGAGCCACTACCCTTTTCTCCACATCGCCTCTCACATCTTCCCTCTTAGGCGCGATAGCGTCTATCTCGTCCAGGAAGATTATAGACGGAGCATTCCTCTGAGCTTCTTCAAAAACGCTTCTCAGCTTTGCTTCGCTTTCTCCATAATACTTATTGATGATTTCAGGGCCGCTTATATGAATAAAATGTGCATCTGTTTCCCTTGCCACAGCTTTAGCTATCAGTGTTTTACCGGTTCCAGGCGGCCCATATAATAATACTCCTTTAGGAGATTCAATTCCCAGTTGCTCGAATATCTCAGGAAATTTGAGCGGCAACTCTATCATTTCCCGTATTTTCTGTATCTCCTTGTTTAGCCCTCCAATGTCTTCATAGGTTATGCTGCTTTTAAAACTGTAATTTTTGTTATTCTTCACCGTGATTTTTGTTTTCTCTTTTATAATCACTATGCCATCCGGTTCAGCGCTTTCAATATAGAAATCCAGCACTTGAGTCCCTATGGAACTCACTCTCACTCTGTCGCCCGAAGTTATTGACCTTCCGTTCAGGATTTTATTGAGGTAATTTGTTTCTGAATTTATCTTCATAAGGCTAACCTTGGAAACCGGTATAACGACTACTTTTTCTGCTGTTCTGACGCTGGCTTTTCTTATTTCTATATGACTATCCAACTGCGTCTTAGCGTTTTCACGGATTACTCCGTCCATCTGAATTACTGATTTATCGCTGTATTCCCCGCAGGCAGGAAGTACCACTGCGCTTGTTGTCGCTTTTCCCCTTATCTCTACGATGTCTCCTATATCCAAGCCCAACGCTTTAATATCCTGCGAGCTTATCCGTACAATACCCCTTCCTACATCGTTGCTTGATGCCTCTACAACTTTTAGTTCCTTTTTTTCATCCATCCGGGCTCATTTCCTTCATTTTTACTATTAAGAAGCCATTATTAAGCCTGCTGCTGCATATTTTATATTTCTCTTCCAGATCAATTGATTTATAGTATTTTTGACTACCCTTTTTTGCGAATAATATAAACGTATCATCTTCGATTTCAACAACTATATCCTTCTCGTCAATGCCGTGCAGTTCGATAACAATAGTTAGGTCCTTCCCCTCTTTGTACACTTCGGTCTTAGGGGTTATCAACTCAGCACCGCTTTGCTTTTTCTCTCTGTCTGCGAAATCTGTAATTTTATCAATGCCGCCGATATTTAGCTTCAGGTTGTATCTCCCTTTTATGTTCCTGCGATTATCAAGCTGCCTGATACTCCCTTCAAACTGCTTGACATCTTCCCCCTTTTCAGCCATATCCGAAATAATATCGATTAATTTGCCTAACCCGTTAAATATGCTGCCTATATTTGTCTCCTTCTTATCATCCTTTTGGCCCACCGTTCTCACTCCCAATAATTCATACTATATGTCTTCCGTTTCTTCAATAGAACCGAGTTCCCTCATTCGAATTCTTTCAAAAGACACTACGCTAATGGATTTGTCAAGCTCCAGCTTGTAGGTTTCTATAAGAGGTTTTTTCGCCCTTTGCCTCATGTATTCATTGTGTACGATTATCTCTATCTCCACAATCCATTTGTTATCAATAGGTTTAATGCTTGAAATTACTGGCTCTTGTTTGAAAAAGCTCTGTGAAAACTCAATTACCGAATCTTTAATGGCCGACAGCGACATTTTTTCACACCCCTTTACTTTTCAATCTTCTATAAAATTATATGTTTGACAGTGGCTAATATGTGTTCGGCGTCATAAAAACAAATCCTCCTTGACTTGATACGTGGTTATCGTCAAGGAGGAAACTTATTCCTACCATGTTATTTGCGGACTTTTACAATCATGCCCCCATTAATCCTCTGCATCTCAGCGGGTGATATCCTGACCAGCGAGTTTTCCGAACCCCCTCCGGTATATACGGCATCCTTCTCCATAACCTTTGGGTCTATCAGGAACACCGCTTCATAGCCGAAGGAGGGCACCCCGCCGCATACATACCCTGTCTTTTCCAGTATCTCCTGGGGTGTGGCGGTTCTCAGAGTTTCAATGTTCAGTGCCTTTGCAACCCTTGAAGTGCTGGCCCTGTCTTCTCCCTTTACGATTGCAACAATAAGCCTTTCCTGATCATCTATCATGCAAATGCTTTTAACAAAATCCTCAGGTGCAGCATTTGCGGCCGCTGCGGCCTCTTCAACTGAGTGGCATGATTCTTCAAAGACAAGGTGCTCTGCCTCAACCCCATTCCTGTCCATAAACTCCTGCAATCTTTCTTCAAACCGATTCATTGTGATATCCTCTCCAGCTTGCTTACCCTCTCTTTTAGGTCTTTCAATTGGGAAAGGCTAGCTATCCCAAATACGAAACCGACAGAACCTAAACTCAAAGCAATTAATGCAAAAACGTAACTCATGCTCTCCATTGTAGAACCTCCTGTAAATAGAATTATATACCCAGTATTTTCTCAAGTTGGTTTAACTGACTAATTTCATACGTAGGCTGTACTCCGGAATCGTTTTCAATTTTAGAGGGATTAAACCAACAGGTATCGATGCCATACATATACCCTCCCATGATATCCGAGCTCAGACTATCCCCCACTATCAGGGCTGTTTTTTTGTCTGCATGGGATAATGCTGCAAAGGCATAGTCAAATATCTGCCTGTGAGGTTTTGGATAACCTACCTCTTCTGAAATTATAATGTTGTTTATGTATTTAATCAACGCTGATTTTTTAAATCTCTGAAGTTGTACACTCTTTATCCCATTTGTTATTATTGCCATGTTATATCTGCCGGCTAATTTTGATACAATTTCTTCTGCACCGTCTATCAGGAATGCACCCTCGGATAGATAGTCCAGGTACCCTTGGCTGAATTGTCCGAACTCCCTCTCTATGCCCAGGACATCAAACATCCGCCTAAACCGCTCGCCTTTTAACTCCTCTGCCGTGATGAGGTTTTTTTCAAACTCCTCCCAGATCTGACTATTAATCTTCCTATAAAGGTCAAGGTGGTATTTCTCATCATACTCAATGCCGTTATAGGAAAAAATGTTTTGCAATGCTAAAGATTCTGCCCTGTCATAATCAAACAGGGTCCCATCCGCATCAAACAAAATCAACTTATAAGACAATTTTCTCACCGCTCCCGTCAAATTCTTATATTCGTGGCTGCAAGTCCTGCGATATTCATTATTATATGCCGGTTATCACCCTAGTCTTCGTGAGCCTCCCCCACCATCTCACCCTTTTCATTGCGGGCTACATACATATAGCTAAGACCTTGAGCATGTTCTTCTTCAATTTCCTTTATGATGTTCTTCAAATTATCTATATTTAGTATTCATCTGGCCTTGTCGGTATAATGGACTCGAAAAAACTCCGGTTCTTCAACTCAAATTCCAGAATTTCCTCTGCGTCCGACAATGCGATTAAATGTATGGAGATACCTTCCATAATATCACCTCCTTATATATCAAGGGGACGGTTCTCTTGATATATTTTGTTTATGCCCGGGCAATAATATTATAACCTATACCCGTTATTCTGGAGATTTGTCTTATACTGCTTCCTTCGATGTCTTTTGCTTGTTTGAGTATACTGTCCCGTTCTGCTTTTTTCATGTACTTGAGTGTACTAATCTCCCGCCCCTTTAATAACTTCTGAATACCTGCCCTCGTTTCTTCATCGGTAGCTCTTTTAAGCATCTCATCGTCAAGGCATATGTCGTCATTCTCCTGCTGCATAAACCTGCGAAATTGTTCCACAGCTCTTTCTCTGTCCTCTGAGAATAACTCAAGAACAATATGCGTTTGTGTCAATCCGGTTGGATATTCTATACCTCCACAATATGCACTGTAGCTGCTCCATCTGTACTGCTCCGGCTTTTTTACCATTCCTGCTTTGACCGGATTATTGTGTATATAACGAATGACCGTCAATAAATACTTTTCATCTTCTACACATTCGCTTTTATATCTGTCTTGAAATACATGCCCTAATCGTTCGTATTTTAAGTTGTACCAGTACGCATAACTTGTCCCAAGCCTCTTCATTATCTGTCCTATGCCTTCTTTATTTTCCTTGACCAGCAAATGTACATGATTCCCCATCAAACAGTAGCCATATATTTCACAACCACTTACATCCTTTGTACGCTCTAATATTTCCAGGTACCTCCGGCAATCTTCTTCACTATGGAATATCTGCTGGCGGTTAATTCCCCTTGTGATGGCATGATATATTCCGCTTTGGCTTTTCTTCCTCACATTTCTTGGCATATTCTTCCACTCTCTCATTTTTCTTTATTCTACCATGACCTAAAAAATATATCAAGAGAACCGTCCCCTTGATATATAGTCCCCTTGATATATCACCGTAAAAAAGTATTGAGCAATCAAATGGTATATGGTACAATGTAAATAATTAATAAAAATGGTGATGGAGTTCACCATAAAGCGTCGAAAGCTAATGACTCCTACGAATCATAGGGGTATTAGCTTTTTTGTTTAACTATAATGAAAAAGGAAGGCAATTAAAAAATCCCTGCCGCGCGAGCGTTTGCAGTAGTAGAATTGATGCTGTGCGTCCATATCATTACCAGGAGGTGTTTTTCCCATGACTTTCCGCAGCATACTATTTAAAAAAACTGAAGACGGCATAAAAGAAGAAACACTTGAAGCGCCTGCCTTTTTTGTCGATTTAAATCTTAATCAGATTATAGACGCCATCACGGCCGGTAAGAATGAGTATAATTTAAAACCATTTTTTTACACTCCCTTGAAAGATATCGACACAATCCAATATCGTCAAGAAGTAATGAAGGATCTTGAAAATAAAACCCTGTTTGAATATATAAAATCTTTTGCCAAAAAAATGAACAAAATGCGCATATATCTTGCCTTAGTAGATAATCTTTACTACAAATTCCATAAAGAAGGATGGTTCTTGGAGGCGGTTGCGATTTATTGCGAAGCCGTTAATTGCCTGGCACATGATTTAGGCCTTGTAGAGTTAAAATCGCGCGGCCTTTTAGCCTTCCGCGAATATTTCACCAACTACGCAAAATCCGACGTTTTTACGTCGCTTCTGGAGGAAACGAAAAAGCTTAAGGCCGATTTATCCACAGTAAAATATTGCCTGCTCATAAAGGGTAACCGCGTCAAGGTTCGCAAATATGAATCCGAAATTGATTACAGCGTCGAAGTGGAGGAAACCTTCGACAAATTCAAACAGGGAGCGGTGGAAGATTACAGGGCTAAACTCCCCACCGGGTCAGGCATGAACCATGTTGAAGCACAAATACTGGATCTGGTGGCCAAATTGTATCCCGACATATTTTTAAGGCTTGATGAGTTTAGCGCAAAAAACAGCAATTTTGGAGATGAAACCATAAACGTTTTTGACCGGGAAATACAATTTTACGTCGCCTATCTGGAGTTTTTAGCAAAATTCAAACGGGCGGGATTGAAGTTTTGTTATCCCGAAATTTCCAATACAAGCAAGGAAGTTTATGATTATGAAGGATTTGATTTGGCCCTGGCCAATAAGCTCATTGCCGAGAACTCGTCCGTCGTATGCAATGATTTTTACCTGAAAGGCAAGGAGCGCATTTTTGTCGTATCCGGTCCCAACCAGGGCGGCAAAACAACCTTTGCCCGCACCTTCGGCCAGCTGCATTATCTGGCCAGCCTGGGCTGCCCTGTCCCGGGCAGAGAAGCGCGGCTCTTTATATCCGACATGATCTTTACGCATTTTGAAAAAGAGGAAAACATCAAAAACCTCCGTGGCAAGCTGCAGGATGACCTGGTCAGAATTCACGATATTTTAAACCAGGCCACGTCAAACAGTATTGTCATAGTAAATGAGATTTTCACCTCCACAACGTTAAAAGACGCAATTTTTTTGGGCAGAAAGGTAATGGAAAAGATAATACAATTGGATGCGCTGTGCGTTTGCGTGACATTCATAGATGAATTGGCTTCCTTAAGCGAGCAAACAGTAAGTATGGTCAGCACGATAGTCCCCGAGAATCCGGCATTGCGCACATATAAAATTATAAGAAGGCCTGCCGACGGACTTGCATACGCCATATCAATTGCCGAAAAATACCGGCTTACATACGATTGTTTGAAGGAGCGTATAAAAATATGAAGACTTTTCTCATGTATAAAGACCGTGATTTTGACCTGCAGTGCAAATTACCGGTGAATGAACAGTCGCTGACACAAGACCTGGAATTAAATACACTGTTCGACGCTATGGCGCTCGGCGACAAGTTTTTATTTGAAGTGGCAAAGAAAGCTGTTTTGGCCGGTTTAAACGATCTCAATACAATACTATACCGCCAAAATATCCTTAAGGACTGCTTGAAAAATCCTTCTATTGTCAGGGATATCTACGGCATCGCCGTGGAATTGATTGAATACAAAAAAAAGCATTACTTTGGCATTTTTAGCAGATACCCCGGCTCAGTACTGTATAGTTCGATAGAAATGATGCAGGTATTTGTGGGCCTGCTTGCAAAACTTAAGAATATAACCGATGAACATGCCGATAAATTTGAGTCAGAGGGGTTTACAGCGTTTTTTGCGATGATTCGCAAAGAACTTGATGATGAATATTTTGCCGTCATTCAAAACCATCTGAGGGAACTGAAATTCCGGGACGGGGTTCTGATAAGCGCTGAATTGAGAAAGGGCAATGAAGGTGATAATTACATACTTCGTAAACCGCAAGACAAAAAACAAAGTTGGATTAAACGAATCTTTGACAAAAAACCGCCCGTTTACAGTTTTTATATCAGTAATCGCGATGAATACGGCGCCAGGGCCTTGTCGGAATTAAGAGACAGGGGGATCAACCTTGTGGCCAATGCGCTCGCCCAGTCCGCCGATCATATTAACAGTTTTTTTAATATGTTAAGAACCGAACTGGCCTTTTACATCGGTTGTTTGAATTTATATGAGCAACTTGCCCAAATGGGGGAACCGATATCTTTTCCCCTGCCTGTGGCTTTCGGCGAACGCAGGCATTCTTTTAAAGGATTATACGATGTCTGTCTGACCTTAACCATGAAACAAAAAATTGTGGGCAACAGTGTGAATGCTGACAATAAAGACCTCGTAATAATCACGGGCGCCAACCAGGGTGGCAAATCGACTTTTTTGCGAAGCATAGGTTTGTCCCAATTGATGATGCAATGCGGTATGTTTGTGCCGGCTGAGTCTTTCTGTTCCAATGTCTGCGACGGCCTTTTCACGCACTACAAACGGGAAGAAGACATTACCATGAAAAGCGGGAAACTTGATGAAGAACTCAGCAGAATGAGCGATATCGTAAACAATATAACGCCAAATTCCATGGTGCTGTTTAATGAATCATTTGCTGCGACAAACGAAAAAGAAGGCTCGGAGATTGCAAGGCAGATAATCTGCGCATTATTGGAGAAACGCATCAAGGTTTTCTATGTTACGCATTTATATAAATTTGCACATGATTTTTATAATAAAAAAATGGAAAGCGCTGTTTTCCTGCGGGCTGAAAGGAAAACCGACGGGGGACGGACTTTTAGAATAATCGAGGGCGAACCATTGCAAACCAGCTATGGCGAAGATTTGTACAACAGGATATTCGGAACAGACAATGCATAATGAAATTGAGAATTGTATGCCTGTAACTTTTGTGGGTAGTCTAAATAATGATATTTTATTTTTATTGAGGAGGGAAAAATTAATGAAATCGTTGGACAATAAATCCAGAGCTGTCAAATTTGTCCTGCTGATCGGTATTATGAGCTTTTTTGCGGATTTTACGTACGAGGCTTCGCGGGGAATAATCGGACCTTATCTGTCCTTACTTGGAGCCAGTGCGTTGACAGTTGCCCTCGTGACCGGATTTGGCGAATTCCTCGGGTATGCCTGGCGCCTTGTTTCGGGAAGCCTCAGCGACAAGACCGGCAAATTTTGGCCGATTACCATCTTTGGATATGTTGTCCAGATGGTTTCGGTGCCGCTGCTCGCTCTGGCGGGCAGCTGGCAGATGGCGGCCATGTTCATAATTCTGGAGCGTTTTGGCCGGGCGACCCGCAACCCGCCGCGTGATGTGATGCTCTCCCATGCCGCCAAGGAAATGGGATATGGCTGGGCCTTTGGCGTACATGAAGCGCTTGACCAATTCGGAGCATTGTTCGGCCCTCTGGCTACCGCCGGCATTTATGCATGGCGTGGCGATTACAAGCTCACCTTTGCCATGCTGCTCATTCCGGCGCTCGTTATGCTTTCTCTCCTTGCTGTCGCACGCTTGACTTATCCCCATCCAGAGGAGATGGACAGTACGCCCCCCAATATACAGACCAAGGGGCTTCCGCATGTATTTTGGCTCTATCTTACGGGAGCAGTGCTTGTCGCCGTAGGATCTGCCGATTTTCCATTCATGGCGTATCACTTTGAGAAGACGTCTACCGTCTCCACTTCCATGATTCCGGTCTTCTACGCAGTGGCGATGGGCGTGAGCGGCGTAGGCGCCCTGCTCTTTGGACGTCTCTTCGACCGGTTTGGCATCATCATCCTGGTTCCGTTAACGCTCTCAGCCCTATATGCTCCGCTGGTGTTTCTGGGAGGCGGCTTCTGGGCAGCACTCCTCGGGACTGCGCTCTGGGGCTTGTACACGGGGGTTAATGAGTCGATCATTCCCGCCGCAGTAGCCTTGATGGTACCGGTTGGGAGGCGCGCTTCGGCGTATGGTCTCTTCACGGCAGGCTATGGAATCTTCTGGTTCCTGGGGAGCGCACTGATAGGCGTCCTGTATGGCGTGTCGCTGCCCTTGTTAGTTGCATTCTGTTTGATTACGGAATTTGCTGCCATCCCATTGTTTTTCCAGGTAAGGCGGCATGTAAAAAGGGATCTACCATGGTAATTGATAGCCGCTATCTATTTTACGAAGCCGTTGTACATTTGCATAGCCCGCAGCCATGCAGTCTGCTCTTCGCCTTTGGGTTCGCTGCTATATCTATAATCTGTTTTTCTAAAATACTCCTCCAGACTTTTGACCATATCGCTGGTTTTATCTATAGCTGATTTCAAGAAAAATTCTCTTTCATCATCTCCTGATATTATATCCAGCGCCATCAGCAGATGCGTTCTGCATAATCCCGGTGAAGTCCTGTACAGTTCGCGTATTTCATTATCCTCCAGAGCCTTAGCCAGTTCATAAATTGCGTATCGGCCGGATGATGCCTCCATCTCACACATGGGGCACGTCAGGACAGAGTCTCTATTCTCTGCTCCGGAATCTTTCCCGTTGATGCTTTCCAACATCTTTTTCAATCTGCCTGTCTTTTTCTCCGTTTTCTGTTTTTCCAACAAGATTTTTAATTCATGCTGGTAATATCTAATGACAGTAGTCTTGACCTAGCATCATTTTAACTTCAGCATATTTTTTCATATCCTCCATCACACCATTTCTATATAGTATTTATTAGTATTGCTTGTCCGGCGCAAATATCATCTCTGAATGGTCATCTACCAAAAGCAAAAACTGAGAATCCCGGCTTATGCTTTATCTATAAAAAAACTCCTGCCAAGACTAAAAATATCTTAGCAGGAGCTATCAGCAATCAACTGCACTTGTTGGTGAGCCCCATCACCATAATAAACAATATATTTGTTGCCACTACTTTAGTGTACAATAAACCTGCCAACATTTCCAGACAATAATGTGGGTAAAGCTTATAATATATCAAGAGAACCGTCCCCTTGATATATACCCTTGATATATTATAAGCTTTTACTATTGGTGGAGGCGGTGGGACATGCAATCTATTAGTTTCCTAACAGCACTGACTATATCTTGAACTTCAACAGAAGTTCCCTGGCGTATTATGGGTAGTCTAAATTATTGTCATACTCCCCATCCTAGTACTGCATGCCTATTAAAGGTTTAGCAGCCTATGAGTCGATACAGGGCTGTTGGATTTTTCCACATACCCCTCGGTGTTAGCATAGTATATGCCTTAGCCTTCACCGATAAAGCCAGGTTTTCACCTGCAAATCACTTTGCAGGGCGACTCCATCTTGAATCGAACCCACGTCCGAAGATATATCACCAGGAACCTCTCCGAGTGCAGTCACCGTTTTAACATTCCCTCCACCCTACTCCCGATGACAGGATTAGGGCTTCAGTAGAGTCATGCGTTCTGTCCGGCCGCAACTCTTTGGCCGGATAGGCCCCCGCTTAGTCGACGCCCAATCCCAACCTGCGGGAGGGTTGGGTTGAACGAGCTGCGTTAATTACGCAGCTAAAGCGTAATTTTCGTTTGCGTTTGTGTTTAGATGCCGGTTATTTTACGTGGCACCAGCCACCACGACTCGCTGTTCCTGACTCTATCATCCCCGTCGAAACCAGATACGCCCCCATGTGCTTTTATTAGTTCTTAGTTGCCAGTTATCAGTTATCAGTTGCCAGAGTATTCTGTTTAATACCTTTCCTTTATCGCCCTTTCAATCTTCCTTTCGGCATCCTTCCTGGCAATGTCCTCCCTCTTGTCATAGGTTTTCTTTCCCCGGGCTACTGCCAGTTCCACCTTTACAAGTCCCCTTGTAATATATACGCTGAGAGGTACCAGTGTGAAGCCTTTCTGCTGGGTATAGCCTATGAGTTTTCTAATCTCCCTTTTATGCAGCAGCAGCCTTCTCACCCTCAAAGGGTCCTTATTATAGATGTTGCCCTTTTCATAGGGGCTGATATGCATATTGTGAAGAAAGACCTCTCCCCTGTCAACCTTTGCGAAGCTGTCTTTGATATTGATCTTGCCGTTCCGTATTGACTTTACCTCTGTCCCGGCAAGTTCAATACCTGCCTCAAAGGATTCTTCAATGAAGTAATCATGCCTCGCTTTTTTATTTCGAGCTATAACCTTTGCCTCGTCAACCATAGAACCTGCACCTGCTCCAGCGATAAATTTGACCCTATTTGTCTGGCAAATAGGGTCTTGGTCTTTCGACTATCAATAATGATACACCAGATTGGGTCAATTGTCAAGCAATTATGTAAACCGATGTTTCCTTCACCTATACCAAAACAAAATCCAGCTTTTTATCCACCAGGTCTGCCTTCACTACCTGCACCCTCACAACATCGCCGATCCTGAAACTTTTCTTTGTCCTCTCGCCTATCAGCATATATCTTTTTTCGTCAAAATGGTAGAAATCGTCGGTCATGAAACTTACTCTTACCATGCCTTCGATCCCGTTTTCGAGTTCAACGAATATGCCGAAAGCGGTTACACCGGATACTATTCCCTCGTATTCTTCTCCTATCCTCCGTGCCATGAACTCAACCTTCTTGAGGTCCTCGACTTCCCTTTCAGCTTCATCCGCGGCCCTTTCGCGCTCCGATGACTGGAGCGCCGCCTTTTCTACAAATTCTTTCAGATATTCTATCCTGCTGTTTTCCAGGCCACCCTTTAATGTCTCCTTTATTATCCTGTGAATTACAAGGTCCGGATATCTTCTTATGGGCGATGTAAAATGGCAGTAATATTCAGCAGCCAATCCGTAGTGTCCCAGATTTTCCTGGTGATACCTGGCGCGTTTAAGCGACCTCAGCAGCAGTGTGTTTATTATCTTTTCTTCCTTTTTTCCTTTGACCTTCTGTATCAGTCTCTGCAATGCCTTCGGATGAACCTTTTTGATACCCTTTATCGAATACCCGAGATTGTACACAAATTCATTGAAAACCTCAATCTTTTCATCGTCGGGTTCCTCATGTATCCTGTACACAAAAGGAGCCCCCAGCCAAAACATGTGCTCAGCGACGGTTTCATTGCAAACAAGCATAAATTCCTCGATAATCCTGTCGGCCGTCCTCCTCTCAACCTTGACGATATCCTCCGGATTGCCTTCCTTGTCAAGCATCACTTTTGTCTCCGGAAACTCGAAATCAATACTTCCCCTTACCATCCTCTTGCTGTTGAGAATGGTATACAGCTCCTCCATGCGGCGGAAATCGTCAACAAGGCTTCCGTACCTGGCAATCAGTTCTTCATCGTTCTTCTCCAGTATATCGGATACGTCCTTGTATGTCATCCTTTCGGCGGTTGAAATAACGCTTTCTACGATTTGATAGTCGACCACCTTTCCGGCTTTGTCTATCTCCATGAAAACCGTCAGGGCCAGACGGTCCACCTTCGGATTCAGGCTGCAGATACCGTTTGATAATCTTTTGGGGAGCATTGGTATAACCCTGTCCAGAAAATACACGCTCGTACCCCTTTTAAAGGCCTCTTTGTCCAAGGCCGAGTTCTCCTTCACATAGTGGGATACATCTGCTATATGAACACCCAGCCGGAAGTTGCCGTTCGAAAGCTTCTCGACCGAGACCGCATCGTCCAGATCCTTTGCATCCGCTCCGTCAATTGTCACGATTTTTCTGTCCCTGAGGTCAACCCTTCTGTTTATCTCGGCTTCATCAATCTTTTCAGGAATTTTCTCCGCTTCTTCCAGGACCTCGGGAGGGAATTCCTCCGGTATGTCATGGCTCCGTATAATTGACAGCACGTCAATGCCAATATCGTCCTTATAACCTAAAACCTCTATGATTCTTCCCTCGGGATTTCTCCTTTTTTCGGGCCAGTGAGTGATTTCGGCGACTACTTTATCTCCTTCACGGGCTCCCATTGTTTCATCCTGAAAAACGTAAATATCATAAAGGATCCTTGAGTCGTCAGGTATGACAAAGCCGAAGTTCCTGCTCCTCTCGAAGGTTCCAACCACTTTCTTGTTTGCCCTTTCGAGTATCCTGATTATTTCCCCTTCGGTACGGTTCCCCTCGGACTTTCTGCGGACGATCTTCGCTATTACGCTGTCGTTATGCATGGCTTCGTTAATACTGTCGGCTGGTATGTAGACGTCTTCGTAAAGCTCGTCCCTTGGGATAACAAAGCCAAACCCCTTCTGGTGGCACTGCAGCCTACCGACTATGAGGTCCATCTTTTCGGGTATGCCGTAGCGTTTCTTCCTGGTCTGGACCAGGTCTCCTTCTGACTCCATTTCCTTTAAGGTTTCCAGAAACCGCGGCAGATTGTCCCCGCCAATATCCAGACGGGCTGCCAGTTCTTCCGCCGTAAGGGGCTTATAGGCGTTTTCCTTCATATACTGTAAGATCAATTCTTTTAATTGCAAATCATACATGCTCCCTTCTATAATCCCAGTTCTCTATGCACTGCTTGCATGCTTTTTAAAGCTACCTCGATAAACTTTTCCAGAGAAAGCCCCAGTTCCTCTTCACAGTTGGCGATTTGCTCCCTTCGCGCGCCCTTGGCGAAACCCTTTTCATTGAACCGGTTCACTACAAACTGGACATCAATGCTTTGAAGTTTTTTGTCGGGATGAATAAGGGCACTGGCCACTATAAGACCGGTAAGGGGGTCGGTGCAATAAAGGGCCTTGTCCATCAGGCTTTTCCTCTCATAGCCGTGGGCATCGTTATGAACCTTCACTGCGTATGCAATATCGTCGTCATAGCCCAGCTCCTGAAGCATTTGAGCCCCAAGCTTGCTGTGGGTATATGGATCGTCTGCGGTCTGGTCATAGTCTATGTCATGCAGCAGCCCTGCCAGTCCCCACCTGTCGGGGTCTTCTCCGAAGTGTTCCGCAAGTCCTCGCATAACCGCCTCCGCTGCCAGCATGTGCTTCACAAGATTCTTATTTTTAACATTCGTTTTTACATGCTCCAAAGCCTGTTCTCTTTCCATTAGTATTCCTCCTCAAGCATATTATTATCAAAAAGGGGACATTCCCCCCACCCAAGAGCCTTATGTTGGGGCATTCCTCCCACCCCGGAGTTAAACTCCAAAAGGGAGGTGTGTCCCCTGGCCTTAGATTGGGAGGTGTGTCCCCTGTCATCTATCGGCACCGGAGAAGAGCCTCCGATGCCTTTCAACTCTATATGAACAATGGCGCAAAGACCAGCGATACTATAGTCATAAGCTTTATCAGTATATTAAGCGAAGGACCGGAAGTATCCTTGAAGGGGTCTCCTACGGTATCCCCAACAACCGCTGCCTTGTGGGCATCGCTGCCTTTCCCTCCATGGGCTCCGCCCTCAATGTATTTCTTAGCGTTATCCCATGCTCCACCGGAGTTTGCCATCTGCACTGCCACCAGAACTCCTGTCACCAGGGCACCTGCCAGCAGTCCTCCAAGGGCATCGGCGCCAAGGACAAACCCTGTCAGCAGAGGTGCGATCACCGCAAGAAGGCCGGGGAATATCATTTCCTTGAGGGCAGCTCCGGTGCTTATTTCCACGCATTTTGCGTATTCAGGCTTGCCTTTGCCCTCCATGATGCCGGGTATCTCCTTAAACTGTCTTCTTACCTCTTCAATCATCTGGTTTGCCGCCTTACCAACGGCCTCCATGGTAACCGCCGAGAAGAGGTATGGGAGCATTCCGCCAAGGAACATCCCTGCTATTACCTCAGGCTTTATTATGTTTATGGTTTCAAGGTTAACCGCCTGTGAGTAAGAAGCGAATAATGCAAGGGCTGTAAGTGCTGCCGAGCCTATTGCAAAGCCCTTGCCTATGGCCGCTGTGGTATTGCCCACTGCATCCAGTTTATCGGTAATTTCCCTTACTGAGTGGGGAAGCTCGGACATTTCCGCTATTCCCCCGGCGTTATCGGCAATTGGCCCGTACGCATCCACCGCTACCGTCATACCGGCGGTCGAAAGCATTCCAACCGCTGCCAGGGCTATTCCGTACAAGCCTGCCACTTTATAGGCTACCAGTATACCAGCGGCAATACATATTATAGGCCATGCCGTAGATGCCATACCTACCGCCAAACCGCTAATAATATTTGTGGCCGCGCCGGTTCTGGACTGGTCCGCAATCTTTTTGACGGGTTTATAATCCGCCGAGGTATAGTACTCGGTAAGCTGTCCTATAGCTACACCGACAACCAACCCTGCGACAACCGCATAGAAAGGCCTCAGGTCTTCAAACAGCCATTTGCTCAAGATGAAACCAGCAGCGATTACAAGTATCTCGCTGACGTATGTACCCATCTTTAAAGCCTTGTGGGGATTGCTTTTCTCATCGCCTTTTACGAACTGCGCTCCTATTATTGATGCTATTATACCGCTTGCCGCAAGCAGCATGGGGAACAGAACACCGTTTATCTGGCCTGCGTATATAATGGCTCCGAGGGTCATTGCGGAAATCAGCGAACCTACATAAGATTCGAAAAGGTCAGCGCCCATTCCGGCTACGTCGCCTACGTTATCTCCAACATTATCGGCGATAACCGCAGGATTTCTCGGGTCATCCTCAGGAATGCCCGCCTCTACTTTACCCACAAGGTCTGCGCCAACATCGGCAGCCTTGGTGTATATACCCCCGCCCACACGGCCGAACAGGGCTATGGAACTTGCTCCCAGGCCAAAGCCGGTTATTATCCTGGGATCACCGAATATGAGGTAAAGCACGCCCAATCCCAGCAAACCAAGACCAACAACGCTCATCCCCATGACCGCCCCGCCGGAGAAAGCTATGCCCAGCGCCTTGTTCATGCTTTCCCTTGCGCCGTTCGCAGCTCTTACATTGGCCTTTGTCGCCACTTTCATGCCATAATAACCGGCCCCTGCCGAGAACAGCGCTCCTAAAAGAAAGCATATGGCTGTCTGCAGGTCAATCAGGAATAACAGCACAAAAAACAGGACAACCACAAAGATCCCCAGGCTCCTATATTGCCGGGTAAGAAAGGCCATCGCCCCCTCCTGTATGTAGGACGCTATCTCCCGCATCCTCTCGGTGCCGGCATCGGCTTTGTTTATCCTGGCTGCCAGGATAAATGCAAAAAAAATGGCTATAATGCCTACTACAGGAACCAGGTAAAAATACTCCATCATCTGTCGTACCTCCTCAAATAATCATTTATATATAAAGTAAAATTATTGTATTACTACCAAAGTTATCGACGTAATGACAAACAGGATGGCCCCTGCCGTCGTTACCTTTGATAGCAGAGCTTCATATCCTCTTCCCTTGGATTTTCCCCAAAGGGTTTCCGCACCGCCGGCAATGCTTCCTGACAGACCGGCGCTTTTACCGGATTGTAAAAGAATACTGCCGATAAGAATAAGGCTTACGATTACGTGTATAACTATTACAAAAATTCTCATGATTCCCTGCACCTCCTACCTTTGTGATTAACACAGTTATTTTAACACAGCGCATAGTAAAATACAATAATAAATGATGCCCTGTACCAATGGCAAGTCCGCAGCAGCCTGAATACGGCACGCTAATAATAAAGAAGGCGGAAGCAACCGCCCTCTTTATTATTAGCAAATTCTAGAATTTTATTCAAAAAGTCAAATGTAAAGCGCTCAAACCGGGATACTGCGCCATATTCCCCAGTTCATCCTCTATCCTGAGCAGCTGGTTGTACTTAGCAACCCTGTCGGTTCTGGAGGGGGCTCCGGTTTTGATCTGCCCGGCGTTAACCGCTACCGCAAGGTCGGCAATTGTGGCATCCTCGGTCTCGCCGGACCTGTGGGATATTACGGTTGTGTATCCGGCCCTTTTAGCCATCTCTATGCAGTCCAGGGTTTCTGTTATCGTTCCTATCTGGTTCAGCTTTATCAATATGGAATTGGCAGTCTTATCCCTAATCCCCCTTTGAAGGCGCTCCATATTTGTTACGAATATATCATCGCCTACAATCTGTATCCTGTTACCCAGCTTAGCTGTAAGAAGGGCCCAGCCTTCCCAGTCTTCCTCTGCCAGCCCGTCCTCTATGGATAGTATGGGGTACCTGTCTACAAGCCGGCTGTAGTACTCAACCATTTCTTCGGAAGTCTTTACCATGCCTTCTCCCCTGAGGTTATACTTCCCATCCGCATAAAATTCAGTGGCTGCCGGATCAAGGGCGATACCGATATCATCGCCTGGTATATACCCCGCCTTTTCTATGGCCTGAATTATTGCCTCGATCGCTTCGGCATTTGAAGTAAGGTTGGGCGCAAACCCACCCTCGTCGCCAACGGAGGTGTTAAGACCCTTGGATTTTAGAACCTTTTTTAGGGAGTGAAATACTTCACTTCCCATCCTTAGAGCCTCTCTGAAGGAGCTTGCTCCCACGGGCATGACCATGAATTCCTGAATATCAACGTTGTTGTCGGCATGCTTGCCGCCATTCAGTATGTTCATCATCGGTACGGGGAGCTGTTTTGCGTTGATTCCGCCTATATACTGGTAAAGAGGCAATCCTACCGCATCAGCGGCAGCCTTCGCTACCGCAATTGAAACTCCCAATATGGCGTTGGCTCCCAGTCTTCCCTTATTATGTGTTCCATCCAGGTCCAGCATAACCCTATCTATGGCGACCTGGTCAAGGGCGTTATAGCCTATGATTTCCGGCGCAATCAATTCATTTACATTATTCACAGCTTTCAAAACGCCTTTGCCCATATACCTGTTGTCTTCGCCGTCCCTGAGTTCTACTGCTTCAAAGGCTCCGGTAGATGCTCCCGACGGCACCGCCGCCCTTCCGAAGGCGCCGCTTTCAAGCGCCACCTCCACTTCAACGGTGGGGTTCCCTCTGGAATCAAGTATCTCCCGGGCATAAACATCAGATATTACTGTCATACGTAAAACTCCTTTCAAATAGCTTTTCTTGCTATGGCGATAAAGTCACCGGCTTTGAGGCTGGCGCCCCCGATCAATGCCCCGTCTATTTCCGGCTGCTGCAGCAGTTCGGCTGCGTTGTCCGGCTTGACACTGCCGCCATAAAGTATCCTTATTCTGCTTCCCTGGCCCTTTGCGAGCTGTTCGACAACTTTCCTTATGTATCCGATTACCCTGTTGGCCTCCTCTGCCGTTGCAGATTTGCCGGTGCCTATAGCCCATACCGGCTCGTAAGCGATCACTATGCCCCCTACAACCTCATCCGCAACTCCCTCAAGACCCCTTGCAGTTTGTCTGCTCACCACTTCTTCGGTCATTCCCTCTTCCCTTTCATCAAGGGTCTCCCCCACGCATAGTATGGGACATAAGCCTGTTTCCAAGGCTTTATGCACCTTTTTATTGATAAACTCATCGCCTTCTCCGAATATATGCCTTCTCTCACTATGGCCTAGTATGACATAGTATACGTTCAATTCCTTCAGCATAGACGGAGAAATCTCCCCTGTAAAGGCGCCGGAATCTTCATGATGCATATTCTGGGCTCCGAGTTTTATTCCACTGTTCCCCAGCGCCAGCGATGCTTCCCTGAGGGCGGTATACGGCGGGCAAACGGCCAGCTCAACATTCTGTACTTCACCCAATTTCTTTATATCTTCAATAAGCAGCCGTGCCTCGCTGCAGGTCTTGTGCATCTTCCAGTTTCCTGCTATCAACGGAATCCTCATCGTACCACTCCAATCTCGCTTAGTTACCAGTTATCAGTGACCAGTGTCTAGTGATCAGTGGTCAGACATCGGGTAAAGCTAGAGGGTAAAAACCTAAAGGCCTAACCCTGGCGCCTGTGATCTGTGAACTAGTACCTGGTACCTGCGATCTGCCATCTGCGATCTGTGATCTAGGATCTACGCATCACTTATCCATCAATACTGTTATGCCGGGAAGTTCCTTACCTTCCAGAAACTCCAGCGATGCTCCTCCCCCGGTGGAAACATGAGTCATCCTGTCGGCAAACCCCAACTGCTCAACTGCCGCTGCGGAATCTCCGCCGCCGACTATGGATTTGCCTTTGCACTCCGCCATCGCCTTTGCAACTTCCAGCGTGCCCGAAGCGAAGTTCGGCATCTCAAACACTCCCATCGGACCGTTCCACACAACCGTTTTGGATTCAGATATGATGCTTCTAAAAATATCACGGGTTTTCTCTCCGATGTCCAGACCCATATAATCCCGGGGTATTCTTTCAACGGGCACCGAATAATGCCTCGCATCGTTTTGAAAGGCTTCTGCCACCACGGTATCCACAGGCAGCACGAGTTTTACACCCCTTTGGGCCGCCTTCTCCATCAGTTCACCGGCTAACGGAACCTTATCGTCTTCAACAATGGACTTCCCTGTCTCAAGACCTCTAGCCTTAAGGAAGGTAAACATCATGCCTCCCCCGATCAGTAAATTGTCGACCTTATCCAGCAAACTTGATATTACATCAATTTTATCGGATACCTTAGAACCGCCGAGCACCGCCGTAAATGGCCTGTCCGGCTTTTCAAGAGCACCTCCCAGCATCTCCAGTTCCTTCTCAATCAGGAAGCCTGCAACCGCAGGCAGGAACTTTGCTATGCCTTCGGTGGATGCATGAGCCCTATGGGCGGTTCCAAAGGCGTCATTAACAAAAACTTCGGCCATGCTCGCCAGTTCCTTTGCAAAGGATGGGTCGTTATCGGTTTCTTCCTTATGGAACCTTACGTTTTCCAGAAGCATCAATTCTCCCGGCTTCATCTGCCCTGACTTCAACCTGGCATCCTCGCCTATGACATCCTTCGCCACTATCACTTCCCTGCCAAGCAGTTCGCCAAGCCGCCTTCCCACCGGTACCATGCTGTATTTTGGGTCTACTTTGCCCTTGGGCCTTCCCAGGTGAGACATAAGTATTACCCTTGCTCCGTGGTCCACTAAATACCTTATGGTTGGAATAGAAGCCACGATACGCTTATCGTCAGTAATATTTCCTTCGCCATCCATTGGCACGTTGAAATCACACCGTACAATAACTCGTTTGTTCCTGACTTCTATATCCCTTAAGGTCTTTTTGTTCAAGCCTGTACCTCCCTTCACTTCCATCAGTATGCAAAATCTATTCCTTATCCGATATATATTTTACCAGGTCTGCTACCCTGTGGGAATACCCCCATTCATTATCATACCATGATAGCACCTTTACCATCTTTCCATCTATCACCATCGTAGAGGCACCATCAACTATAGAAGAATGCGCATCCCCTTTGAAGTCTGCCGACACAAGTTCCTCTTCGGTATAATCCAGTATTTCCTTCAGGCTCCCGTGAGCCGCCTCCCTCAGCACATTGTTTACCTCTTCCACTGAAGTCTCCTTTTCTAACTCTGCCACGAAATCGACGAGGGATACGGTGGGCGTCGGAACCCGTACCGCCAATCCATTCAGCTTTCCCTTTAATTGAGGCAGAACCAGCGCAACAGCCTGTGCTGCCCCGGTAGTAGTCGGAATCATCGATAGGGCGGCTGCCCTTCCCCTTCTCAAGTCCTTATGGGGAAGGTCCAGAATTTGCTGGTCATTTGTATATGAATGAACCGTCGTCATCATACCTTTTTTTATTTTAAAATGCCGGTCCAGTATTAGGGCTACGGGAGCAAGACAATTAGTTGTACAGGATGCATTTGATATTATATTATGCTTTTCAGGTACATATTCCTTTTCATTGACGCCCATAACAATTGTGATATCTTCTCCCTTTGCGGGAGCAGTTATGATAACTTTCTTTGCGCCAGCCTTCAAGTGCTTCGATGCTTTTTCCTTATCCCGGAAAATTCCTGTCGATTCAACTACAATATCAACTTCCATATCTGCCCAGGGTAATGCTTCCGGGTCCTTTTCACTTAGTATCTTAATTCTTTTTCCATCTATTATTATTTCAGATTCCCCCGCTTTGACTTCTCCTTCATACCTGCCGTAAATGGAATCATATTTAAACAGGTGTGCCAGAGTCACCGGGTCGGTAAGGTCATTAATTGCAGCTATTTCTAAATCATCGCCGTAAACCTTTAACATTACCTTCAGTGTATTCCTTCCTATTCTTCCAAAACCATTGATTGCTATTCTCTTTTTCAATCATACTCCTCCTTAATGATATTTGTCTAATATCAAATAATATTTTCTACGGATAGGGGTGATTATATTCCCTTCCTTAACAGGGACATATTCCGTCCCTATTAATCGCAGTATGTCCCTGGTCAGTAGAAAAAAATGGACCTTACGTAGCCCTTCAGTTATAATATTATAATACGCCACGACGGTTTTCAATGAAAATATTACCTTTAATGCAAAACGACCGGCAAGACGCCGGTCATCAAAACCCTACCCTGCATATGTAGCTTACAAGATCAATCACTCTGCAGGAATA
>JABVCK010000012.1 GCA_013540605.1 Bacillota bacterium | reverse complement strand
ATACAGGGCAAAACTCCTCAAGAGGAAATCTGAGGGAAGTCTTGGAGTGCTGGAGGTCAAACTAAAAACTCCCCCTCATGCCTGAGGGGGCTGGGGGGAGTTGGAGGTGGCGAAGCCACCTTTTTTATGGGCAAAAAGGAACTGACCGTCGAGCGGGAGCTGGAGGACTACCTCGACAAGACCTATGAAAAGGTTGTCCCCGCCTATGTCCGGGAGTATGTGGAAAGCAGGCTTGACCAGGAATCGCCGCTAGAGGAAACGCCTGGACAGGGAGCGCGGGAGCGGGAGCCGGAGCCGCAAAGGGAACGCCAGCCGAGGCAAACCCGCCGCCAGCGTGAGCAGGCCGCGGCTGAATCAGCGGCGTCATCTCCGCAAGCCAGACAGCCGGAGCCGCTGGAAGAACCGGAAGAATCCCAAGGCATGAGCATGAGTATGTAAATTCGAAAATATGGTGATTGAAAATTCATAGTACTCATAGTACACAGAGGTGGTTTTGGAGATAAAAAAGTACGTTGTGTACGCTAAATCTGGTGGTAGTACGCATAGTAGTTAAAGTACACTATTCATGTCGAAAAAAATAGATTGGAGGCATGAAGAGATGGAAGTTGTTAAAGTAAAGACGGAGGATGGGAAGGAACGGTATTATGTTGCTGACAGACAGGGGCTTCCGATAGAGCCTGTTTTGAAGTTCATCCGTTTTAAGGACAATACCAACTATGCAAGGAACACACTTAAGATGTACTGCTATCACCTGAAGCTGTATTTCGAGTACCTTGAGCAGAGGGGAGTTGATTATCAAGACATAACGATTGACGATCTTGCATTGTTTGTGAATTGGCTGCAGTCGCCTGCCGGGAACTTAAAAATTATTCCGATAAATGTGGTTTCACAGTCGAGAGGCGTGGCAACCATAAACATCATTATCGGAACAGTACTGGCGTTTTATGACTATATCCATCAGAGAATCTGCCGGAATATGAGGCGGAAATAGAACGGGTCAGAAATCAGATAGCCATCAGCGAGTCCTGTGGCAGATCGGACTGGGCAAAGAAAAACCGGGACTATTTGGATTTACTTGAAAAGACCAAAAAGGAAATCCAGATGCATGGGATTGTGCATAAAAACGGAGCCTCACGGGAGGACGACGTATGATGCAGAAAAATACAGACGGATTAAAAAAGCATGCGGAACAGAAAAGCAAGGCAGCTGTGGAAAAAGTTGATGCAACCATCAGGGAGATGGATTCAGCCGGAGAAAACATCAACTTCAACAGCATCAGCAACCGCTGTGGTGTTTCAAAAACATTCCTGTACAACAACCAGACACTCAGGGAACGGATAGAAGGGTTTCGCCAGAGGCAGATAAACAGAGGCATCAACCAGCGAGCCAAGTATGAAAAGACATCCAAGTCAAAAGATGTTATCATACGTGCAAAAGATAAAAGGATAGCGGAACTTGAAAGTGAGAACAAAAGGCTAAAAAGCCAACTGGAACTACTTCGGGGGAAGCTGTACGAGCAAAATGAGAAATGGAGGGAACAGTGATGATGCTTACAAAAAAATACTTAAAAGAAATCCTGGAAAACATGAGAATATCCATCCCTAAGACTCTTAAGCAAGAACATTTCCCTATATTTTAGATTTGGAGGAAATATCATGGACAATAACAAAAAGCGGTTCAAGTTGTGTAAATTCAGGTTTGAAACTGAAACGGGAGAACATGTTGAGCGATTTATGATAACGGACAGATCGCTCCCGATGCTTGAGGTAAACCAATGGTTGGAAGCCAAAGGAATGAGAAAAATTAGCACAGGTAAAGAATACGGCGGCAAGCTTGTAGTGTATTTGAACTACCTCGATAGCTGCGGGAAGGAGTATGACCAGGCGACCAACAAGGATGTGCTGAATTTCATAAATCATTTAGTTTATGGCGATTGCATGAACCTGAAAATCAAGTCCTTGGAAATGCAGCTTTCATACAGCACATTGAGATCATATCTTACGGTAATAACTGAAATGTATAAATGGCTTGATAGCAATTATCAAACGAACATTGTATTCAGCACGAAAAATAATCATCAGCGGGCATCAAAATCATTTTTGTATGGGCAAATATATTCGTATGACTAAATGAAAGCGGTGTAATCAGCCAGCATATATTTATCAACCTCATAAAAAGTAAAAATCAGGGAAGGCCTCTTTCCTATCGAACCTATTGGGAGTGTATAAAACCAAGTGGTAACAGAAGTCATTAAAAAATACAGGAATATACTCAACAACAGTTTGTATGTTAATGACAACACTGCAATGTGCGGGGTGTTTTTGTTTTTCGGCGGAATTTCGTTTGTAAGGATAGGGTATATGGCCTTTAGAAACGATTTTTTAAAAATGTACAGATACTATTGCAGAAAATTTATACTGGAGTGGTCTGAGACTGACGAAAGTCTGTCCTTTTCAAAAATATCAATCAAGTGTGTGTTTGAGGTTATGTTGAAAAATGAATCCATCGTCATCAACTACGGGTTTAAACCTATCCTGCAACAAATAGACAACACCCAAATTTTTTATGAAATACTTGAGGAAGAATACTACAGCTTTTGGTCTGAAAAGGTGCAACAATGCCTTCGCGAAAATACAGCGTTGTCTGTGATAAGCCGCAAGATAGGTGTTTCAGATACCGTTAAATGCTGCATGGATTACCATCTGCAATTAAAGATGTAGCTGCTCTGAGAGTGGCTATGGAGAATCATTCTGTGGCTCTTCCTTCCAACAGGGAAATGGGCATTTTGAATATCAGCGCTATCTTCCAAAGCTGCAATAACGTTGTAAACTATTTGATGAGCGACTGGAGAGATAAAAGCATCAAGAGTCCGACACCGTACCATAATCCTTTTAACAGGTTTGTGTTCAGAAACTTGCCTCAGTATATTAAAAACACAGAAATTATTCCGGAAAATGTTGTAGAGGAAATATAGAAGAATATTTGCGAGTTGAATGAAGTCCACCAACTGTATTATAAAATATTTTCCAGTACCGGAATGAGGGCAAGTGAAGTGCTGTTTCTGGAGGAAGATTGCCTGGAGAAATGCAAATACGATGACTGGATACAATTGAAATATAAGCCCAATGCGGATAGAAAGTGAGGGATGCAGGCATGAATAACCTGGCACAGATAGATTTGGCGGAACGTTACAGTGAGCAAAGAAAATATGAGTATATCCGTTTTCTACATGAGCTTGGCGATAACATTCATTTTGAAGATGACATATGGAACTGCAGTAATAAAAAACGGGGCTTGTCAGAAGGGACTGGCAACGTAAGCATATATTTTAAAAATATACCGGAAGTGTACAAGGAAGCTGCAAAATATTTCGTGCTTGTAAGACTGATTGGCGGGGCGGGTATTAAAACTGTAAAAGCGAATATAAGTGGCCTTGCATCGTTTCTAGTGTTTTTATTAAAAGAATATAATGCTATGAGCTTGACCAAATGTGATATTGGAGTTGCCTGCAGTTTTAAGCAGCATCTGGAACATACCGAGCTTACCAACAGCTCAAAAAAGACGACGTGGTCTGCTGTGAATATCTTCTTTAAGACCATGAAAGACTGGGATAATATGAATCTTCGGAATCCATTTATCGATAACCCCTATTCTCATTTTGATAAATTGGATTACAAGTACATTCCGGAAGCTGTGGCGACACGGCTTGATGATATATTCAGAGCGGCATATCTCATTGGCCTTATTAAAGAGCAGCGGAATGAAGCTGAAAGGTTGCAAGATCACATGTCGGCAGATAAAAAGGGGGCATTGTTCACCTATCAGAAAACTTGTTATCATCACGGGAAACCATACAATCACAATGAATTTTTTGTAATCAGCGGTAACACAGTGCTCGCCAGTTTCAAGAAAATATGCAAGTCCAATAATGTTTATGATGAGTATGGAAAAACAGCGGTATGTCATCAAAGAGCCAAATGAATTCGATAATCCCTATGTGTTGTTTGGGGGCAGGATCATGGGGATGGAGGAACAGCTTGAAAAACGTCTGCTGAAAAACCTTCGGGCACATCGTGTCCGCGGTGGTATTTGTAGTGATATCACAGGCTGCAAGAGTGATATGTGGAACTGTCTGGACTGCAGGCACTTCATTCCTGACATAGAGCAGCTCCCGTACTTTAGAGGACAGGTGCTGGCATGGCGGAACAAAGCTGAAAAATTTAAGGACTATCCAATGATAAATACAAATGCGCTGCGCAATGCGGAGCTGTTTGAGAAGATAGTCAAAAAATTAATAGATTTGGATGTGGTTCTGATAAATGCAAAAGTCAAGCTTTATGAAAAGGGTTTGCATATCTCAACAGGATTGAGCAGTGATAGCCTTTTCGCTGAATGGGGCTGCGTCAAAGGAGTTACTTGCACAAAAAACGTACAAGCACTCATATTTGTCTTTTAGAACCGGTGGAGAAGGAGAGTAAAAATTATCAACTGATTGATGATTACAACTTTTGGTTCTGTAATCGATAAAGAGATTGCTGCCCTGCAGTAAAACCCTTTCGAGGTACCATCTTCTTTGACTGTGAACAGTTTTTAAGGTATAATAAAATCAGAGATTGAATCATTGCCTTAAAGTTTGTTTAAGGCTTTTAAGAGGTGATAAAGTGTGACAATTACAGATATAAGAGATGCGGTCGTTCAGGTTGCACCTGCCTATCCGGTGATTAGCATCGACTTGTTTGGCTCATATGCAAATGGTGAGAATACGGAGGAGTCAGACGTGGATTTGCTTGTATACTTTGATGAAAAAGTTGCGAGTTTATTTGATATGTCGGGGCTTAAGCTTGATATTCAAGAGAAATTGAACACCAAGGTGGATGTGGTTGCCGGTCCTTTAAAGGAGAACAGCTATTTAACCATTGACAAGAAGGTAAGGATATATGAAGCATAGGGACATTCAATTACTGAAAAAGATCATATCCGAATGCAAAGATATTATAAGATATGCAAATGAAATCGGTGAAAAAGGATTCCTCGAAAATGATGTTTACCAGAAGGCAACAGCAATGTCGCTTCTTAACATAGGCGAACATGCCAACGCATTAACGAGGGAGTTATGGACGGAGTACAAGGATATCCAGTGGCGAAAGATCGTTGACCTTAGAAATATCGTAGCACACGGGTATGGCGAATTAAGAATGGAGCTTGTCTGGAATTTATCCCAAAAAGAGGTTCCGGCGCTAATGAAACAACTTGAGGACTTGCTGAAAGAAGTTTAAACAGAAAACACTATTTAAAATTAACACGATTGAACAGTAATGTTTGATCGTGTTTTTTTGTACCCAAATTTAGAAGAAAGGCAGGTAAAATCAATGGTCTACACACTTTATAAGCCAAAGCTGTGGAGCTACTTGAAAGGAGGTTTTCTCTATCGTGTAAATTTTTTCTACACAAAAACGAAAAACACGTTCCCGCTCCCGTACGGGAGTACATCGAAAGCCGGGATTCCGAGGCGCGGGAAAAGCCGAAAAAACCGGCCCGGCCAGCCCCTTCCGCCACCGCCAATCATGGCGGCCGCATCATGGAATAGCACCACATGAATATGCGCGGATTTGACGGCTGTGTCGCCCTGTGTGTCCCTTTGACGGGCGGGGTGGCATCATTGCACCTGTGGGAGGTTTTCAGCACCGTGTGGAGGCTTTGTGAGCGACAAACCCAAAAGGCGGGCACAGGCATGGGAGCCTCACTTCCTTTGCAGGGGGTGAACCATGGGGTCGAAAACCTTGAGGTTAAAGAGGCGGGGTCGCGAAACGCCCCCGCCTCGGCTCACATCAGCCCGCAACGCGGGCTGAAGGACGTTTCCCGCCGGGGTTGGTTTTTGCCCTTCGGAGTTGATTCAGGAGTCGCCAACCGCGGCCAAGGACGTGAATACAGGATTTAACAGGGGTTGCGGTCGGTGTTGCGGCTCCAAACCCGCCGGATTGGAGGTAAGAAACAATGGCAGAAGAAAACAAGAAGAAATTTCCCTTGTGGATGCACCCGGAAACACAGCGGCAGGTCAAGGAGTGGTATAAAAAGGACAACTGCGGCAGCCAGAGCGAGTTTATCGAAAAGGCGATCCTATTTTACTGAGGCTACATCTCCGCGGAAAACAGCATGAAATTTTTACCCACCGCCCTCACCTCCGCCATGGCCGGCGTGGTGGAAAACTCGGAGAACAGGATCGCCCGCCTGCTTTTCAAGCTGGCGGTGGAGATGTCCATGATGATGAACATCATCGCGTCCAACGCAGAAGTCGATGAAACCCTGCTGCAGAGGCTGCGGGGCAAGTGCGTGAATGACGTAAAGAAATCCGTTGGCTCCGTCACCTTCGAGGACGTGGTGAGATTCCAGAAAGGCGAGTAAGGTGACATACCATGCCGAGGATCATCTTCAAATGCCGCTACCTGAAAAACGCATCGGAGTTTATCTCCATGGCGGTGGAGCAAAACCTCGACCTCCTTGGCAAGCGAAAAAACTATGTCGGATACATCGCCAACCGTCCAGGGGCGAAGGCAATCGGCACCCATGGTTTGTTCACGGACGCCGGTGTGCCCGTCGTGTTGTCTCAGGTGGCGGAGAAAGTCGCCAATCACATCGGCAACGTGTGGACGAATGTGATCTCCCTGCGCCGGGAGGATGCCCCGCGGCTCGGCTACGACAGCGCCAAAGCGTGGCGGGACCTGATCCGCGGACAGCGCAACCATATCGCGGAGCAGATGAAGATCACGCCGGAGAATCTCCGGTGGTACGCCGCCTACCATGACGAGGGGCATCATCCGCATGTGCATTTAATCGCCTACTCCGCCGATCCAGGAGAAGCCTATGTCACCAAGGAAGCCATTCAAAATATGCGCGGCAGCCTGGCAAGAGAAATCTTTGAACAGGACTTGCTGCAAATCTATTCCCAGCAGACAGAGCGCCGCAACATCCTGACGAAGCAAAGTCAGGATACCATGAAAGAAATCATCCGTCAGATCAGTGCGGGAGTCTGCGAAAACAAAACCATCGAGGATTTGATTAGCCATCTGGCCGAGCGTCTCAAGCACACCTCCGGCAAAAAACAATACGGCTATCTGAAAGCGCCACTCAAGGCGGTCATCGATCAGATCGTGGACGAGTTGGCCAGGGATGAGCGGGTGGCGAAATGCTACGCAAAGTGGCATGAACTACGCGATGAAATAATTCGCACTTACGCCGACAGACTGCCGCCGCCCCTTCCCTTATCCCGGCAAAAAGAATTCAAGAGCATCAAAAACATGGTGATCGCCGAAGCGTTGAATATCGGCGGTCGCCATTTCACTTTTGAGCCGGATGAAACAGCGGAAGCATCTGTGGAGGAAAAGCTCCAATACCGCCTGGGCCAGATGCTCTATACCGGAACCGGCACGGAGAAAGACGTCCCCGCGGCGGTCGAATATTTTGAGAAGGCCGCAAAGCTGGGCAATCAATACGCGCAGTACGCCCTGGGCAAGCTCTACCTCATGGGACATGACGTTCCTCGGGATCGGGAAACCGCTATGCAATGGCTGACCGCGTCGGCGGCGCAGGGCAACATCTGCGCGCAGTTTTTTCTCGACCGCGTGGACTCCTTCCTCGACCCGTCCATCCTCCTGGCGGCCACACGGCTCATGCACCACCTGGGCAACATCTTCCGCGACGAGCACAAGAGAATTGGCGGCAGCGGCGCGCAGGTTGACCGCAAGCTTCGCAAGAAACTGGCTCAGAAAAAATCGGCGCAAGGTCATGCCTACGACGATCACGCGCCGCAACAAAGCTATTAGGAGCATTCCGATGATAAAACACTATTTACGCAAAAAAGATAAAGCGCCCGTCCCACATCCAACATGGAAGCCGCCCGTGCGAAGGGTGGCTTTTTTTCGCAGGCGCGGCAAACGGAAACGCTGACCAGGGAGGGATATCATGGCAGGATACATTCACTTCACCGTTCGACAATTATCAACATAAATATTGTTGACAATTGGTTTTTTTTATTATAGAATTTTCGCATATAAAATTCATATTGACGGATGATCGCTGCGGAACGCCGGTACAAAGTGGTATAACAAAGCTCTTCTCCAGACTTATTTTATTCTGATCAATCAAGAAAGGAGAAGATTTTTTATGCAGTTAATATCTAGGGATTGTATTGCCACTTAGTTATGTTTTCTGTACACGATTCGATAGAGCAAAATAAATACTCGAACAGGGGAGGTAGCGCTTATGAAAATAATAATTACAGAAAGGATTGCGCAGGCAGGGATAGATCTATTAAAACAAAAATTTGATGTTGATATAAGGTTTGGTATCGACAGAATAGAACTGTTAGATATAATAGAGAACTACCACGGTATAATAGTAAGAAGCGTCACAAAAATAGACGAAGAACTGCTTGAAAAGGCAAAAAACCTCAAAGTTGTAGGCAGGGCAGGTAACGGCATAGACAACATCGATCTGGATGCTGCGACACGTAAGGGAGTAATGGTTGTAAACACCCCCGAAAGCAATACAGTATCAGCAGCAGAACATACCATAGGCATGCTTCTTGCCTCCATCAGGAACATACCTCAGGCCAACCAGTGGATAAAGTCAGGTAAATGGGAGAGAAACATATTCAAAGGCAACGAACTCAACGGCAAAACAGCAGGCATAGTAGGGCTGGGCAGGATAGGCGGCCTTGTGGCCGCACGCTTGCAGGCGTTTAACATGAAAGTAATAGCATATGACCCTTACATCTCAGATGAGAGGTTCGCCTTCCTTGGTGTAGAGAAAAAACAAAAGCTGGAAGACCTGCTAAAAGAGGCAGACATCATCACGGTACATACCCCCAAAACCGAAGAAACCATGGGGATGATAGGCGAAAAAGAACTGGATATGGTAAAAGACGGTGTCAGGCTGGTAAACGTTGCAAGGGGTGGTATAATAGACGAAAAAGC
Organism: Bacillota bacterium; assembly: GCA_013540605.1. Lineage (GTDB taxonomy): Bacteria > Bacillota > Clostridia > Ch29 > Ch29 > Ch29. Next base: position 54,722 of record JABVCK010000012.1, on the reverse strand, counting down.
ACTGTATAATGCACTTAAAAAAGGTAAGATAGCAAGTGCTGCCATAGACGTATTTGAAAAAGAACCATGCCCTGATAACCCGCTGTTTGAGTCTGACAACGTGCTCGTAACCCCACACCTGGGTGCTTCCACCGTAGAAGCACAGAACAACGTGGGTACTACCGTAGCCACGCAGGTAATAAACGTGCTGGAAGGAAAGATAGCGGCCAATGCAGTAAACATGCCCAGCGTCCATGACAGGGAACTGGAAGTTTTAAAACCCTACCTTGTCCTGGCAGAAAAGCTGGGTAAGGTTTATTACCAGCTGGAGAAAAAGCCTATAAGCAAGGTAGAATTAAAGTACAAAGGAGGCCTGGCGGAACAAAAGACGGGCCCCTTAACCCTGGCATACCTGAAAGGCTTACTGGAGCCCGTGATGAAAGAAAGAGTAAACTATGTAAACGCCAAACTGCTGGCAAAAGACAGGGGTATAGAGGTAGTAGAAAGCGTGGACAACACTAGCGGTCAATATACCAACCTCATCGAGGTTGCCGTACACAACGGTACCAGTACCTTTACCATGGCAGGTACCCTGTTCGGGAAAGAAGAACCGCGTATAGTGAAATTGAACGGCTATGAGATTGATGTAGAGCCTCGCCCTTATATGTTATTGAGCAAGTACATAGATAAACCGGGAGTAATTGGGCGTATGGGTACGATACTTGGGATTGAACAAATAAATATAGCAACAATGCAGGCAAGCAGAAACGTTAAAGGCGGTAAGGCACTTATGGTACTTACGGTGGACAGCGAAGTTCCAAGTAAAACTATTAACAAAATAAAAGAAGCTGATGGAATAGATAATGTTACTTTTGTAAAATTATAGAGGATACACTGTTAGAAGGAGGGGCAAAGCTTGGTAAACAAAGTGTTTATAGTACCGGATTACCAGGACGACAGATTTTCGCTTAAGGAGATAAAGTCTATCCACCAGCTTCAGGATAAATTTAAAAAGCACTTCCACGAAGATTATTCAATTCAATCAAGTCCGGTTTTTATGATCAAAGTCACTTTACCCGGACTTTCAGGCGTTACGTTGGCATGACCCCTTCCGCCTATAGGCGTTCCTGCTAAATGCCGCTGTGCAATTTTTTACAAGACTTGCTCGAAATCTTCATCTAAGCTTATAAGCAGAGATAAAAAGCGAGGAGGAAGAAGCGTTGAAGATAGTTATAGTATTGGATAGAAAACTCCCGGTTGGTCTCCTGGCAAACACCGCAGCAGCGCTGGCTCTGAGTGCGGCCAAAAGCCTGCCGGATGCCATAGGGCCGGATATTTGCGATGCCGATGGGACTATTCACCCGGGTATAACAAAAATACCCATCCCCATTCTGGGAGTCGACCGGGAAGAATTAAGGAAAATCCGGATGCAGGCCATAGAGGCCGGAGACATTAACTATATTGACTTTTCTGATGTAGCGCAGCGCTCGGCAAGATATGAAAAATACACTGAACTGCTTGGAAGAACCAATGAGGCGGATTTAACATACCTTGGTTTGTGTATTTATGGCGCTGACAGCAGCGTAAACCGTATTACCGGGAGCATTCCGCTGCTCCGGTAAATTTTGCATAAAATTTTATTAAGCTTCGGCAGCGATACTTTTTAACCGGAAACTGCGAGATTAATAAGATTTAACACAAACTAAATATAGATTTAATAAACCTCCTCTACAATATGAAGTAGAAAAATACTGAGGAGGGATATTATGTACATAAAGTTAAGAAACAAACTGGCTGTTGTTGTCATACTTTCTTTACTGATCGCTTCGTTGCTGCCTATGGGTTCAGTATTTGCAGAGAGCAGCGGGATAAAAAATGTAATATTACTTATTCCCGATGGCATGAATGTATCGGCTGTAACCCTGGCTAGATGGTATCAGGATGGAGAACCTCTGGCTATGGATGAGCTTGCCTGTGGGCTTGTAAGGACTTACAATTCAAATACTCCCATTGCAGACTCCGCCCCGGCGGGAAGCGCAATGGCAACAGGATACAAAAGCGAGTCGCCTTTCATAGCAACCATGCCCTCTACATCAGGGATGCCCGGGACCATACCGGTTTACGAGGAGGACATGAAAAAGCCGGCTGCAACCGTTTTGGAAGCAGCGAAGCTGAAAGGAATGGCAACGGGTATAGTCTCCACTTCAAATGTACAGCACGCCACACCGGCGGACTTCACATCCCATTATCCTGACAGGAACGCTTACGAAATATTGGCTGAACAGCAGGTTTACCAAAATATCGATGTGGTTCTTGGCGCAGGGTCACAATATCTTGATGCTGCTAACAGGAAGGATAAGGAAGACCTTATACAGGTAATCAGGGAAATGGGATATGACTATGTAACGTCAAAGGCTCAGATGAAAGCATCAAATTCATCAAAGATTTGGGGGATGTTTGCATCAAGCGCAATGGCCTATGAATTTGACAGGGATGCAGCAGTTGAGCCAAGCCTGGCTGAAATGACCCAAAAGGCTATAGAAGTGCTTTCAAAGAACAAAAAAGGATTTTTCCTTATGGTAGAAGGAAGTAAAATTGACTGGGCTGCCCATGCAAATGATCCCATTGGTGTTATTAGCGATGTGCTCGCTTATGATGCTGCAGTAAAAGTGGCGCTGGACTATGCGAAGGAGAATGGAGACACAATAGTGATTTCCGTTTCTGACCATGGAACCGGAGGATTATCCATAGGAGATGCTTCCACCTCAAAGGGATATGATAAAATACCTTTATCTGAGTTTATTTCCCCTCTTAAGAAGGCAGTATTGACCGGGGAAGGTTTGGAAAGCAAGTTTAATGCGGATAGGAGCAATATTGTGGAGGTTATGGATGCGTATTATGGCATAACCGACTTAACTGAAGAAGAAATCCGGGCAATTAAAGAAACAAAGGCGGGCAGCATGAACTACACCGTAGGTCCAATGATAAGTAAAAGGGCTCATATAGGCTGGACCACTACCGGACATACGGGAGAAGAGGTTGTACTTTATGTATATTCGCCCGATGGAGACAGGCCAACAGGTGTTATTGAAAATACTGATATTGCAAATTATATAGAAAGAAAACTGAAGCTTAACCTGGCCGAAGCAAACAGCAAGCTTTTCGTTGCAGCCAGAAATGCCTTTGAGGCAAAGGGCGCGTCTGTACAATGGAATAATGATGACCCTGAAAACCCGGTAATTATTGTAATGAAAGACGAAAATGTACTAAAACTTCCGGTATATAAGAATATAGCGGAACTGAACGGAGAGGTTGTTATAATGAACGGACTGACATTATTTAACGGTGAAAAGGTCTTTGTACCCCAGGAAGCTGTCGATTTAATCAAATAGATGCAGAAAAGGAGAGCCGCATTAAAGGCAGCTCTCCTTTTAATTTGGAAATTTTTCATATGAATAAGGGTTTTCTTTTTTACATACTAGTAAATTATACATCATTGACAATGAGCCGCATCTAATGTAAAATAAATAGACGTGACGGAAAACAAAAAAAATAAATAATAAATTATGTGTAGGGCAGGAAGGCATGGAGAGATGGCCGAGCTTGGCTGAAGGCGCTCGCCTGGAAAGCGGGTAGACGGGGTAGACTCGTCTCGCGGGTTCAAATCCCGCTCTCTCCGCCATTTTTATCTTTAAAAGTTTTGGCCGTGCTAGACGGGGAGGTAGCGGTGCCCTGTAGCCTGCAAACCGCTGTAGCAGGGTTGAATCCCTTTTTGCGGCTTATGTCCTGTGGGGTCCGGCTCATATAAGTGGTGTTGAAGATCGGGTCCTGCGCAATGGAAATTCATGAACCCCGTCAGGTCCGGGAGGAAGCAGCGGTAAGTGAACCCTTTCATGTGCCGCAGGGAAGCCTGGTTGGAGCTAACTGTATGGGTATCGCCTGTGGGAGTAGGTCAAGGAAAGGTGCACGGCCATAAGTTTATACGGAAGCAAAGGACTGTTGTTTTAGCAGCAGTCCTTTTTGTCTTCGCCGTTTCCTTCTTTTTGTTTGGCGGCAATTAATGTATAATCATTATATGATATAACATAGTTGACCGGGAGGCAGGCATGAAGGAAAACAAAAGTGATAATATGAATTTTTTGCAGTATGCGAATTCAAAGATAAGGGGAAATGCCGTCTGGGAAATGGTTGAAATGCGCATAGCTTCAATTTCTCCCGGAGAAGTTGAAATGTCTCTTGAGATAAAGGACAAGCACCTCAATTTAATGGGAATATGCCACGGGGGCATTATTGCCACCCTTGCGGATACGGCTATGGGCGTAGCCCTCTATGCAAAGGAAGCTGCCGGGGCTACCATAGAGATGAATATCAACTTCATGGAGCCTCTGAGAAAGGGAGACAGGGTATTGGCCCGGGGAAGAGTACTGAGGAAGGGTAAAACCACGGCGGTGACAACCGCCGACCTGTGGGTAGGCGATAAAATGGTAGCCACAGCGCGGGGAACATATTTCATTATGGAGAATGCAAACAACCAGGAGTAAAGGAATGGTAAACATGAGCTATACCGCTTTGTACAGGCAGTACAGGCCCAAGGTCTTTGAAGAGGTCATAGGCCAGGAGCATATTTCAACAATACTGAGAAACCAGATAACGGGCGGCAGAGTTGCCCACGCCTATCTTTTTACAGGGACCAGGGGTACCGGCAAGACTTCAACAGCCAAGATTTTTGCAAGGGCGGTAAACTGCTTGGACAATTCCCGGGGAAATCCCTGCAACGTCTGTACGGTATGTAAAATGGACCTTGAGGGAAAACTTATTGATGTTGTTGAAATAGACGCCGCATCCAACAGGGGGGTTGATGAAATCCGGGACCTGAGGGAGAAGGTGAAGTATCCTCCGGCGGAGGGGAAATACCGTGTCTATATAATAGATGAGGTTCATATGCTTACGGCCGAGGCCTTCAACGCCCTCCTGAAAACCCTGGAGGAACCGCCCGCCCATGTTATATTCATACTGGCTACGACCGAGCCCCAGAAGCTGCCGGCAACAATCCTGTCCCGATGCCAGAGGTTCGATTTCAAGAGAATTTCCGTAGATGATATAGCTGCCAGGCTTAAGTTTGTCCTTGAAAAGCAGGGATTGGAAGCCGAAGAAGGAGCCATACAGCTTATAGCTGAAACGGCTGACGGCGCCATGAGGGATGCGTTGAGCGTACTTGACCAGTGTGCCGTATTCCAGGAAGGCAGGTTAACCGTTGAACATGTTGTATCGGTGCTTGGGATGGCCGGTGACGGGTACCTGTTTGATTTGAGCAAAGCCGTGCTGAACAGCGATGCAGCGGGCTGCATAGAGATTGTGGATACGATAGTCAGAGAAGGAAAGGATATAGGGCAGCTATTCAAGGATACTATACAGCATTTCAGGGATATCATGATAGCCAAAGTGTCCCCGGAAGGCTTAAAGGACATTTCACAGGAAAAGCGTGACAGGTTAACGGATCTGGCCGGATCCACAGGCCTAAACCCGATGATTAGGGCGATCAATACATTATCCGAGGCGGAGGCAAAGGCCAAATGGAGTTCCCAGCCGAGGATATTCCTGGAAGTTGCGCTGATAAAGCTTTGCGAACCCTCTATGGACAGTTCCGTCGAGGGGATGGAAGAGAGGATTTCCCGCCTTGAAGAACTCATTTTCAATAAAAATGATGCAATAAATAATAATAGCGCTGTGGGGCAGGAGAAGAAAGCTATCCAGGAGCACAAGGCATCCAAAGCGGAAGAGACCGTGACCGGCAGTGTAGAAAAGGAAACTCTAACCTTTGATACAATCGCCGGCAGGTGGGGAGAAGTCCTGAAATATCTGGAAAGGAACAAGAAGGGTTTATATACCCTGTTGCAGCACTCAAAGCCTTTGGAAGTGAAGGGTACCTGTCTGGTTATAGGCTGTGAATCCCTGCATGGGATATACTATGATATAGCAAACAGCAAAGACAATATTGACGCGTTGAAGAAAGCAGTGAATACCATAATAGATAGCGGCCTGGATGTGCGGATAGAGAATTTGAGCAGCGCCTCCGGCCCACCCTCAGGAGAGGTTTCTGAGGAAGGACCGGACCTTGTGGAAGAGGCAAAAAGGATTTTTGGGGAAGACCTTGTGGAAGTTATTGATGAAGAAGATAGCTTATAATGTATAGGAGGAGTTAAACCATGTCAAAGGGAAAGTTTCCGGGAATGGGTAATATGGGCAACATGATGAAGCAGGTTCAGAAGATGCAGCAGGAGATGGCAAGGCTGCAGGCCGAGCTGGAGGAAAGAACCGTTGAGAGCGCCTCCGGCGGGGGTGCTGTCAGCGTTGTAGTTAGCGGGAAGAAGGAACTCAGGGAGATAAAAATAAACCCTGCAGCGGTTGACCCGGATGATGTTGAGATGCTGGAGGACCTGATCTTGGCCGCTGTGAACGAAGGCCTGAGAAAGGCCGAAGAAATGGTTGCCGGGGAAATGGCAAAGATTACCGGAGGATTGAATATACCAGGACTATAGAGTAGGAGTGACCTTATGGACTATTTTGTAGCGCCCGTGGCAAAACTTATAGAGGAATTGTCAAAGCTTCCCGGCGTGGGAAGCAAAACCGCGCAGAGGCTTGCCTTTCATATCCTGGACGCCCCGTATGAGCAGGCCGAGAGCCTTGCAAGGTCTATTGTCTCGGCCAGGCGGAATATAAAATACTGCTCCTGCTGTTACAATATGACCGATGTGGACCCATGCAGTATCTGCAGCAGTGGGAAGAGGGACAGGAGTATGCTGTGTGTCGTGGAGGATCCGAGGGATGTTATTGCCATGGAAAAAACCCGCGAATACAAGGGGTTGTATCATGTGCTTCATGGGGCGATTTCCCCGATGGAGGATATAGGTCCTGAGGATATAAGGATAAAGGAACTGCTTTCCAGGCTTCAGGATGGGGAAGTGCAGGAAGTGATACTGGCAACCAACCCTACCATTGAGGGGGAAGCAACGGCCATGTACATTTCCCGGCTGCTTAAGCCCATTGGCATTAAGGTAACGCGTATTGCCCACGGTATACCTGTAGGCGGTGACCTGGAATACGCCGACGAGGTCACCCTCGTGAAGGCCATGGAAGGAAGAAGAGAGATATAACAAAAATTAAACAGGTGTCCAACCAAAATAAACTCGTATCAAAGTAAAAAAGTTGTGTCAAAGAAAATAAAGTTGTATCAAAGAATCATGTTCAGAGGGTATGGGAGATTGCCTTCTGGGCATGATTTGTTTTGTTTAGGAATAAGGAAAGAAGGATTAAGAAAAAAATTTTTTATAAGGCGGAAAACGGGAAAGTCGTGTCAAAATGAAAATAAAGTTGTGTCATGGGCATACATAATGTGGATATATCAGGAATCAAGAATCTTGATGTAACATAATATAATATTGCCCCAGCCTTTTGGCTGGGTTTGATATATGTACTGGGGTGGTTAACCCCAGTGTACTTACTCTTGAACATATGAAGGCAGCTTTGCCTTTTTGCCACCATCCTTGTTGTTGCTTTTGAGCTTAATCTCCTCCTGGAATACCACATCCTTGCAGAGTAGCTCAAATTCCTGCCTACCGTCTATGCGGGCCAGGATATTATCCTGGATAAAACAGGTGAATGTAGCAGAGGATCGCCAGGGAGCGATGGAGATGATCCGGAAGTCAGGCCAGGGAGGAGTACCTGTTATTGATATTAACGGTCACATTGTGGTTGGCTTCAACCAAGCAGAAATAGGTAGGTTATTATCCTAAAATGAAAATTGCCTGGTGTTTTGTACCAGGCTTTTTCTTTAAATCTGGTGGGTTGCAAATTGGACAATCAGACTCACAGCGGCGACAGTAAACCACACAAACAACCCCAGAAAGATAGGTTTAACTCCTGTTTTTAACATTTTTCTGAAATCAGCACTTAATCCTATGGCAGAAAGGGCCATGACAATCATAAATCTGCCCACCATTGTTACAAGCTTGATGGTTTGCTCCGGGAAAAATCCCATGGTATTGAGCAATGATGCAATCAAAAACCATAGTATAAACCATGGGAAAATTTTCTTCAAGTTATAATTGACCTTGCAGTCGCTTTGTGCTTCCTTCTTCTTTTGGAAGGTAACAATGAAAGCGAAAAATAAGGATATAGGTATAATCATGGTGGTCCTTGTAAGTTTAACAATGGTTGCATAGGCTCCAGCAGCATTACTGAAAGCATAACCGGCTGCCACTACCGAAGAAGTGTCATTAACCGCTGTTCCTGCCCAAAGCCCAAACCCATGGTCGGACAACCCAAGGATATGGCCCAATGGCGGGAATATGAGGACGGCTATGATATTGAATAGAAAGATTGTTGAAATGGAGTATGCGATTTCCATTTCTTCAGCTTCTATTATTGGAGACACAGCAGCAATGGCAGAGCCTCCGCATATTGCAGTACCTACTCCGATTAGCGATTTGAGTTTGGGTGGTACACCCATTAACTTACCAAGGCCATAGGCTGCAACAAAGGCACTTGATAATAACTGCCGTTTACGAAAAAAAGCAAATTAGAATATATTATCTCATTATAATAAAATGTTATAATAATGAGTTGCGAGAATAAGTAAACATTATGTTGAGGTGGTTAGCTTGACCGACATACGACTGGTAACTTTTATTGCCCTTGCAAAAACAAAAAGCTTTACAAAAGCGTCAGAAATACTGAATATCACACAGCCAGCGGTATCCCAGCATATCAGGTATTTAGAAGGATATTACGGGATACCACTGGTCAAGAAAAAAAGGAAAGGTATTGAACTGACTGAAGAAGGGGAAATCTTGCTAAAATATGCCCAAGATATTGACCTGCTATATAAAACGCTGGAAATGAAGTTGAAAAACAGGGCTGGAACCGTAAAAACTTATCATGTAGGTGCCAGCATGACCATTGGAGGGTATGTACTTCCCCATATACTGGGCAAACATAAAAAATTATACCAAAACATAGATATTTTACTTCAAGTGAATAATACGGTTGAGATATTAGAGAAACTGTCGATGGGAACAGTTGATTTTGCGGTTGTTGAAGGATTGTTTGACAAAGGGAGGTTCAAGTTTAAAAAGCTTAAAGATGATGAACTGGTTTTGGCTGTTTCACCTGGACACCCTTTTGCAAAAAAGGAATCAGTCTCCATGGAAGAAGTTTTAGCGGGTAATCTGATTATAAGAGAAAAGGGGTCAGGTACACGAAGGGTTTTTGAGGGTAAATTGACTGAACTGGGGTATGACATCGACCATTTCAAAGGCTATATGGAAGTAGGAAGTATTAGTGCTATTAAATCCTTGGTAGAATTAAACCTCGGCTATACCATTATCTCTATGGAAACAATACGGAGGGAACTGGAAACAGGAACAATCAAGGTAGTCCGTGTATGCAGTGTCAAGATATTGGTTACACTGTAAAATGGGTGATAAGGATATGCTTGGGAGAACAAGAAAACGAAACAGGATGGTGAAACAAAACGCTCACATCGATAACATCCGTAATGATACAAATGAACCTATACCACAAACTATTGGAGCAGTAAGGTCAGGGCTTCAAGAGATTTTCACTGGATGCAGTGATTTCGTGCTTCGGGAAATTGTATGCGGGAAAGACAGTTCCATCAGGATGTTAGTGGTATATATCAATGGATTTGTTGACAAAAGGGTGTTAAACCAGGATGTGGTTCGCCCGATCCTTGACTATTTTTCAAATGCAAAACTACAGGATAAAAGAAACCCTATATATGAGCAGCTCAAAGAATGCGTTGTCAACAACAACGACATTAAAGAAGCGGAAAATATGCAGCAGGTAATGGAAAATATTGTGTCAGGAGAAGCCTTGCTTTTTATTGATGGAGAAGACAGGGCGTTGGTTATCGGGGTAAAAGCTCCACAGGGAAGGCATGTAGAAGAACCGGACACAGAGGTTTCCATAAGGGGAGCAAGGGAAGGTTTTGTCGAGAACCTGCTTACAAATACCACTCTCATCCGCAAAAGGATTAAAAACCCGAACCTGAAGCTGGAAATAATGCAGTTGGGAGAACAAACCAAAACCGATATTTGCATTTGCTATATCAAGGGGATTGCCAATGAAGAGATTGTCAGGGAAGTGCGGGAAAGACTCAAAAAAATCAAAACCGATGCTATCTTGGACTCTGGGTATATCGAGCAGTTCATTTCCGACAGCCGGCTATCCCTTTTCCCTACGGTGGGAAACAGCGAAAAATGTGACAAACTGGCAGGAAAGCTGCTGGAAGGACGGGTGGCAATTTTCTGTGATGGGACACCGTATGTCCTTACGGTCCCCTACCTTTTTATCGAGTCAATTCAGGTATCCGAAGATTATTACGACCATGCCTTTTTTGCAACCTTTATGCGGCTGTTGCGGCTGCTTGCACTGCTGGTATCAAACTTACTGCTAGGGATGTATGTAGCGTTGGTTGGCTTCCACCATACGGTAATCCCGTTCAAGCTGATGATCACCCTGGCGGCTTCACGGCAGGGGATACCTTTTTCACCGATCACCGAAGCGGTATTAATGATAGTGGCCTTTGAACTCCTCCGTGAAGCAGGTGTCCGTATGCCAAGACCAATAGGCCAGGCATTGAGCATTGTCGGAGCCATTGTGCTGGGAGAGGCGTCGGTTGCAGCAGGGATTTCCAGCAACCTTATGGTGATCATTGTTGCCATTACAGCCGTATGCAGTTTTGTTGTCCCGCCGCTGATCAGGGCAACCATGCTAATACGTTTTGTGTTTCTGGCTGCGGCTAATTTTTTAGGCTTCTTTGGAATATCCTTTGTATTTGTGGCTGTTTTCGTACACCTTTGCAGGCTGCGTTCCTTTGGAATCCCTTATATGGCACCTTTTTCACCGCTTACGGCTTCCGACTTCAAGGATTCCCTGGTTGTGGCGCCCATCTGGGCGATGGTGACAAGGCCGAAGATACTGCGGCAGGAGAATACCAAAGGTGCCGCAGGCGTAAAACGACAGGAAGCGAGGTTGAAACGGTGAAATGCAGAAAAGATAAATATGCTGTGAAAATTGCCACACTTGCCGTTTCAAGCATGGTATTTCTGCTCCTGACCGGTTGCTGGAACAACAGGGATCTGACGGAAATCAACATGGTGACGGCACTGGGAATAGATAGAACGGAAGACGGGAAAGTGCTTTTGACTGTTCAGGTGGTGGAACCTGCGGCTATCCAATCAACGGCTTCAGGAAAAGGAAAAGGCGGAGGAGCACAGTCAAAACCCGTATTTGTTGAATCTTACGAAGGTGAAACGGTTTTTGACGCTTTAAGGAGTATGCTGTCTATAGTTGATAAAAAGCTGTTTTTAAGCACAGCCCAGGTTCTAATCCTTGGAGAAAGGCTTTCTAAAAACGGCATCAGCGAAGCGTTGGACTTTTTCCAGCGAAACCATGAGGTGGAATATGAAATGGATGTCCTTGTGGCAAGAAATGCCACACCCAAAGAAATCCTTGAAATGGAAACCGACATAGACCCCATACCGGCCGTGTACATAAAAGGGACAATAGAAAACACGGTTTCACGGGCAAAGGCAAAGAGGACAATACTTCTTGACTTGATCAAAGACATGGGGGACAGCGGCAGGCAGCCCGTCATCGGCCAGGTTGAAAAAGCAGGGGAAAAGGAGGTCAGGACGGAAGGTGCTGCAGTTTTCAGGGATGGAAAACTGGCAGGCTGGCTGGACCCATACGAAACACGGGGATATTTGTTTGCTGCAGGCAAAGTGAAAAGCACCATTGTCAATATCCCTGCAGATAACGGTAAAATATCCATGGAAGTAATACGGTCAAAGGGGAAGATCAATGCAGAGTTTAAAAATGGTGAACCGGCCATGTTGACTGTCCGGGTGGGTCTTGAGGCAAATGTGGGAGAGTATGAAGGGAAAGGGAAGCTGGATTCGCCTGATGACTTGCACAAGCTGGAGGAAATTTTGGGTGATGAAGTAAAGAAAGAAATCAGGAGGGCATTAGACAAGGCACAAAAGGATTATTCAAGCGATATTTTTGGTTTTGGCACGCAGCTGCATAAATACCACCCGCAGTATTGGAAGAAAGTAAAGGATGACTGGAATGATACTTTCAGCAAGCTGCCGGTGGACATTAAAGTGGATGCCAAAATAAGACGGACAGGGGTTATAAAAGGTCCAATAAAGAAGGATGGGTAAAGCTATGGCAATCGTCCTGGCAGCATTTATAATTCTGTCTTTATACGACTTGCAAAGGTTTATAAGAAAAAAAGAACAGGCAAAGGTATTTGTTATTTATGCTTCCCTGATGGCGGCAAGCCTGACTGTCAGCTTGCTTTTGGCAGCAGACAAAAGGCCTGCCAGCCCTGCCCAATTGATAGAATGGATACTGAAAATGATTGGAGTGGTAAAGTAGTGGAAAAAGCCCGAATATCCAGCATACAGTTATTCCTGCTTTTAACAGGTTTTCTTTACGGAAGCACGGTGATTATAAACCCTGCGTTAGGTGCTAAAAATGATGCATGGCTGGCCATCATCCTTGGAGGGGTGGGTGGCGCTTTGCTGATGGGGGTCTATGTGTCCATTGCATTATTGAACCCTTCAAGAACGCTGGTGGAAATTTTGAGGGACAGGTCTGGAAAGTTTGTCGGTAATGCGGTTTCCATCCTGTACATATGGTACTTTGTCCACCTGGCTTCCCTGGTGTTCAGAAATTTCGGAGAGTTTATGGTCACAGTGACATTTCCTGAAACCCCTATGATAATAGTCATCGGGATTTTTGCTGTCATATTGGTTTATGCAGTAAACAGCGGAGTAGAGGTTATGGGAAGGTTAAGCGAGCTGTTTATGCCTGTTGTACCTGTCGTAGTCCTTATTATCAGCCTGTCGCTCATCACCACCCGTGATTTCACAGCTTTCCTTCCGGTGCTGGAAAATGGCATGGCACCTGTATTAAAAGCAGCTTTTGGTTTTATCACATTCCCGTTTGGAGAGACAATTGCATTCCTTATGCTGTTTCCACATTTGAACCAGAAAGGAAATCTGAAAAAGATTGCAGCTTTATCTGCATTATTCTTGGTTGTACTGTGCCTGGTCATTTTTATGAGAGATATAAGCGTTTTGGGGAGTGGTTTAATGCAGCAGGCAACTTTTATACCCCATTTGACATCATTGCTTATTCCAGGTCTGAATGTAGAGCCGCTCGTTGATATCAACCTGCTGATAGGGGGTGGGACAAAGATTTCCGTTTGCATATATGCAGCGGTAAAGGCTTTAAGCCAGGTGTCAGGAATCGGTGACTACAGGAAATTGACTACAGCAATCACAACCTTTTGTGTCGTACTTTCAATATGGGTATACGAAAATGTGCTTGAAATGTTGAGCTGGGCTGAAAAGGTCTGGCCTTACTATTCTATACCCTTCCAGATGGTTATTCCCTTGATACTGCTTTTTTTATCTTTTAAAAAAAGGGTTAAACCTTCAAATGTAAGGAATGGAAGTTGATATAATTAAAAAGTAGGACACGGAATGGTTCCCTATGTAATTATTGTAGTTTTTATTGAAGATGCAACAGGGACGGTTTGAATTTGCGAAAACTTCAAGCCGTCCCTGTTTGCTTTATTTACTTGAGGCTAGTTTACCTGCAAGCAGTATTGCCTGGACCATGCTGCTTTCGTTTGCCGTGCCCTTCCAGGCCTTGCCGAAGGCGGTTCCATGGTCCACCGAGGTTCTGATTATTGGCAGACCGGCAGTTACATTGATTCCCGTATGAAAGCCGAGCAGCTTGAGCGGGATGTGGCCCTGGTCGTGGTACATGGCTACAACAATGTCAAAGGTGCCTTGCAGAGCCTTCAAAAATACCGTGTCCGGGGGTACGGGGCCGGTTACATTCAAGCCCTTCCTTACCATATTTTCCACTGCCGGGCCTATGATGTCAATTTCCTCTCTCCCGAAAAGTCCCCCCTCCCCTGCATGGGGATTGAGCCCTGCAACTGCAACTCGAGGGTTCTGGTATCCTATTTTCCTTAATGTATCGTGGGCAATCTGTATAACTGCTTCTATTCTCTCCCGGTGAAGGGTATCAATGGCCTGTTTTAATGACATATGCGTTGTAACGTGGATAACCTTAAGGCGTTCGTCATATAGAAGCATGGCATAGTCCCTGGTATTTGTAAACTTGGCTAATATCTCGGTATGCCCGGGGTACATATGGCCGGCCAGGTGCATCGCTTCCTTGTTCAATGGTGCAGTGGCAATGGCGTCAATCTCTCCGTTTAAGGCCAGGGCTATGCCCTTGCGCAGATATTCGAAGGCAGCGTTTCCCGCCATCGCCTGTACTTTTCCCGGTTTCAGCTTATCCACGTCAACATTCGGGATATCCACTATATTTAAGGTGCTGTCATCAAATACGGCTTCTTGTACCGAACTCACGCTGTTAAGGCGGATACCGGAAATCTTTATCTGTTCCATCATAGTTTTCATTACTTCAAAACTGCCGATAACGATTAATCTTAGAGGTTTAACTTCTTCCTTCAAAAAGCTTTTCAATATAATCTCAGAACCTATACCCGCCGGATCTCCCATTGTAATTCCAATAACAGGTCTGTAGTTATCTATCTTTTATCTCTCCCCTTCAAGAATTCTATTATTTTAACAACAGCATCTTCTTTTCCAAAGGCGCCGGCTTTGGTTACCACAGGTATATGTCCGTACTGCTCGCTCATGAAATATCCAAAGGGAACCCCCGGCAGGATTTCATCTTTTATAAGTATACCGGATATTTTCATGACTTCGGCCGACTTTATCGCCACATCCCCGCCGGTCAGCATTATTCCTCCGGGCGCTAACCCGGAACAAATTTCTTTAGCTGCTTTGCCCAGGAACCTGGCAATTTTTTCGCTTACCTCGATGCTGCCAAGCCCCTGTCTTTTGCCGAGATCCCTGGCATAGTCAATAAGTTCCCGGGTCCTTGCGGAACGGATAGCTATATCTTTGCCTTCCGCTGCAAGGGAGGAGGCCTTCTTAATAATGCGGCCAAGCTCCTTTTCCTCGCTGTCTGTGAAGATGCTTTCCAGATCCACATCTATTACTTCTATTATACCCTGTCCCTTGGCAAAATTTATCTGCTCCCTTGTTACGTCGCTTACACTCCCCGCAACAATAAATATAGTTGAGCTGTCAGCTGCAGGTTTTTTTGTAAACCCCAGAATTTCGGGGAGGTGTTCGGCAAATCCCGCAGAACCGACAAGAACAACTTTTTCATCAATATAGGGTACGGCACCGGCTATTGCGGCCAGGTCTTCGTTTGTTATTGCATCAATAACGAGTATCTGCCGGCGTTCAGCCTGGAGTTCAATAATTTTCCGAAGGAGATTTTCTGTTCCTTTCCTGACATCGTCAATGGCTATACTTCCTATTCTCTTGTCTGTTTGCCCGGAAATAATATCCGGGATGAAGGAAGACCTGACAGGAGTCCTTGGGTCTTGACCTATTTCGGTTTCCGCAACCGGCACCCCGTTTACCAGCTGGCTGCTGTTTTCCGTAGTCCGTCCGTTGGAGGGAAGAGCCGGTGCAACTATAGCTAAGCTTGCACCGGCGGCATCCATGGCTGCTGAGATCTCAGCTCCGATGTTCCCTCTGAAGGTGGAATCGAGCTTCTTATATATATAGGATATGCCGTTTTGAGTCAGCTGTCCGGCGGCATATGCAACCTTTTTATAAGCAGTCTCGCCGGTATCAAACCTGCTTTCGGTATCGACCACCAGTACATCCAGATTCCTCAAAGCCTGTCTTATGTCATCCGGGCTGGTTGTGACGCCGGTTTTAAGACCTTTTTTGCTGAACTGGACTCCGGTGTCGTTTGAACCGGTAAAGTCATCTGCAATTATTGCCAGTTTAATATCCACCTTCTTCACTCCAATCCCTATTTTGCTGCTTCGTTCCCTGCTTTGTTCTCCTGATTTTTGCCGTTCCTTTTTTTAACTATATACGCGGTCAGTATCGGTGTAAGGATTGCCGTCGTAATTGTGGAGGCTGCAACCTGGGGAGTTGCTATCTGGGCTACGGCCTCAAGGGCAGGGTCTGCCAATGCTACAGCCGCGGGAGTGGCAACGGCGTTGCCGGCGGTACTGGATGCGGCTGCGCCGGAAATGCCGCTTCCGCCTGTGGCCTTGTCGGCCATGATGTTGAAGAACCCGCCGATGAAGGTGGTCATTACTCCCAGAAGAACTCCGGGCAAACCGGCCTTGAGCAGCATTCCGAAGTTGATACCGGCGCCGAGGGCAAAGGCAAAGAAGGGAATAAGTATAGGTCCGCCCCTGGTGAGGAAATCCTTCATCTTGTCATCCAGGTTTCCGAGCAGCATACCCACAAGTATAGGTATTATTACTGCCACCAGGGACATAAACGGTATCTTCGCTATCCCGGCTGTACCCAGTGCAACCATGGTGAGGAAGGGTCCGTCGTTTATTGAGATTACCGCTATGGCGCCAACATCGGTTTCGTCACCGAACTCGCCGGTCAGGGCCGCATAGAGCCCACCGTTTGTGTTTGTCATTGCGGAAATGATTGCAAGGGAAGAAAGCCCGAACAGGCCGTTGTTTCCCATAAATTTAGCTACTAGTAATCCAATAATTACACCGATTATGAACTTTGTAAATGTTACCACCGCACCCTTTTTTAGCGCCTTTGGGGCGGCATTAAAGCTTATACCCGCTCCCATGCACAGCAGGAAGGCACCTATAAGGGCGGAAGCGCCGTTCTTGAACAGGGCTGTGGTGAACCCCCCTATTTGAAGGGCATTGGGGAAGAAGGTGTTTATGAATGCGCCGAGTATCAGCGGAACAACCATCATACCCCCGGGTATCCTGTCGATGGACTGCTTGATTTTCATTAAATTATTCCTCCTCCTTATTTTTTGATAGAGCCGCTAGAAGGTGTAACCGACCCTGAAGATGGCAAACTCATTATGTTTGAGCAGCTCTGCTTTGGTCAGCTTTCCATTGCAAACCTCTACCATTTCATCGAATATCTCCTTTGCACATTCCTGGAGCGAAACTCCTCCGTCGATTATCTTCCCGGCGTTTATGTCTATATTGTCTATCATCTTATTGTAGGTGCTGCTGTTGCCGGTAACCTTTATTACCGGCGCTATAGGCGACCCTGTGGGGGTGCCCCTGCCCGTGGTGAATATAATGATCTGACAGCCCCCCGCCAGCATCCCGGTAATCGATTCTATGTCCTGCCCCGGGGTATCCATCACAAAGAAGCCCCTGGAGTGGGGTTCTTCACCGTATTCCAGTATACCGTTTATCGGGGCGGTACCGGCCTTGTATATGCAGCCAAGGGATTTCTCCTCTATTGTTGATATCCCGCCCTCAATATTGCCCGGGGTTGGCTGGCTGCCCCTGATGTCCACCCCCATGCTTATGGACCTCTGCTCAGTCCTGTCCACAATTTCAAGGAGTTTGTTGGCGACTTCCTCACTCACAGCCCGCCTGGCCAGTATATGTTCAGCGCCAATGAGCTCGGTGGTTTCGGACAGCATGGCGGTACCGCCTGCTTCTATAAGCATATCCGAGACAAAGCCGACAACAGGATTGCCCGCAATACCGGAGGTGGCGTCCGAACCGCCGCATTCTATACCAAGCATAAGGTCGCCAATGTCAAACTCTTCCCTTTTAGCCAGCGAGGCTTGCTGAACCATTTTTCTAAGCACCTCGGCTCCCTTTCCTATGGCCTTTAGAGTTCCTCCGCATTCCTGGATGACAACGGATTCCACAGGTTTGCCCGACGCCTTGATACCGTCGACAACAACCCCGGGCTGAATGCCCTCGCAGCCAAGGGCAACAACCAGCACCGCGGCTACGTTCGGGTTTTTACCAAGGCCGATCAAGGTTCGCACCGTTTGTTCATAGTCAGCTCCCACCTGGCAGCAGCCGTGCTGGTGCGGCAGCGCCACCGTTCCATCCACCAGGTTGCTGATTCTGACCGCGGTTTCGCTTGAACAGACCGAGGTAGGTAAAACTATCACATGATTCCTTATTCCAAACCTTCCGTCTTCCCTTTTATAACCGTAGATTTTCAAATCCCTACCCTCCTTTATCTCTTCAAATCTCCCCTGCCGCGCTGACTGGCAATGTTGTGCACGTGAACATGGTCCCCTTGCTCAATATCCTCTGTTGCGATTCCAATGGGTTCCCCGTATTTTATTACTTCTTCACCGCGCTTAATGCCGGTGAGGGCAAATTTGTGACCGAAGATAATCGGGTTTTTAACAAGAATACCTATCTCCTGGTCACCCCTATGAGCATATACCATTTCACCCCCTTTGATGTCGGCCAGTGCCGTTGCAACGTTATCCCTGTCATTTGCTATCAGCGCCTTCTTCGTCAAGACTCTACACCCCCTTCGAGTGATTATATTAATACTAATCAATAATCATGCCAACCAAAAAAGCGTGGAAATCCGGCAAATATTATACAGAGAAACAAAAGTGACGATGCAAAATGCATCGTCACCGGTGTAAAATACAGCAAATTTTATTTTTTCAGCTTACGGGTAAGGGTTCCCCGGTCTATACCAAGCCTGTCCGCCGTTCTGGTCTTATTATAGTCCTCTTCCTCCAGCACCCTCTTCACTATTTTCTTTGTTATCTCATCAAGGGTTCCTTTGGTGAATTCATCGGGGCACTCCTTGATTGCTGATGGGTAGTTTAATTCAAAGGATAGTATATCTTCGGCATCCGCTTCCTGAAGTGTTTTCCCATCGGATATAATAACGAGTTTTTCTATTATGTTTTCCAGCTCACGGACATTCCCCGGCCAGTCATAGTTCTTAAGGGTGTCGATTATCTTGCTTTCAAAGGATTTCATTTTTTTATTATGTTTTCTGGAAAACTTAATGATAAAATAGTCCAGCAGAGGAGCAATGTCTTCCTTGCGTTTTCTGAGGGGAGGGATCTCTATACTCAGCACGTTTATCCGGTAATACAGGTCTTCCCTGAAACTGCCCAGCTCCACTTCCCGCCTCAGGTGTCTGTTGCTGGCTGCAACCACCCTTACATCTACGGGAATGACCTTGTCGCCGCCAATTCTCATAATCTCTTTCTCCTGAATTACCCTGAGCATTCTTGCCTGTATCCCGATATCCATTTCATTGATTTCATCCAAAAATATTGTACCGTTGTGGGCTATTTCAAACAGGCCTTTCTTTCCACCCTTAAGGGCACCGGTAAAGGCGCCCTCCTCATAGCCAAAAAGCTCACTTTCCAGGAGATTGCTGGGAAGCGCGGCGCAGTTAATTGCGACAAAGGGGCCATCCTTTCTTTTGCTGGCATTATGAATGGACTGGGCAAAGAGTTCTTTACCCGTGCCGCTTTCGCCGTATATGAGTATGGTGGAATCTGTAAGGGCGTACTTTTTTGCAAGCTCTACAACCCTGCGGATACCTGAACTATTGCCTATAATGTCTTCAAAACGGTGTCTTGCCACCAGGCCCTTTTTAAATATCTCCTGCCTGATCTTTTGTTCCAACTCCTGTATTTTTGTTACATCCTGGAATGTTGCAACGGCACCCATCACCTGGTCTTCTATTATGATAGGAACCCTGTTGGTTGCGATAAGCCCGGTATCGGTCTTCTGTATCTTTCCCAACTCCATCTGTCCGGTTTTCAGGACCTCAGGGATTCTTGTATTGGGAATAACTTCGCTAATCTTTTTTCCCAGCACATTATAATGGGATATCCCGAAGATCTTTTCCGACGCCGGGTTATAAAGGGTAATCCTGCCCTCCCGGTCGGTTGCTATTATTCCTTCATGGGAAAAATCCAGTATAGCCTTCAACTGCTGCTTTTCCTTCCTTTCCCTGAGGGTCAGTTCGTATACCTTTATCGCTTCTTCTATGGCATAGGTAAGGGCTTCCCTGCCGGATTCCACCAGGTCATGCTTCAAGCCGACTTTTTGAGCGGTCTTAACGGAAATGGTATCACCTATTATGAGATCAATTCCCAGAGCGGCTGCCTCCTGAATCTTTTCGACCGCTTCTTCTTCTCTGTCTATACTGAAATATTCGATATCAAGCCCAAGGATTTCTCCGATGGTTTTAACACCGCTTATTACGTTGCTGTATCCCACCGAGCCCAGCCTATACTTATCATCCCTGTGCCTGTATAGAACCCTCAGGAGGTCGTAGCCCGAAACCTTGATTTCCACCACCGGGAGGTCAACGTTTTCCCTTATAACCCTTGCTGTTCCACCCCTGCTTATTATTATTTCCTTTCCCCGCAGTTTGGCATCCCGGGCTACCTCTACGCCGTCCCTTAGATCGCCTAAGGCGGTTTCAATATTCAATCCCATATCCTTAACTACTTCATCGGCTATATCTTTTAGCTTTTGGTAGGGGGTAATTATTATTATCTTGTTATCCACGGCGCCACCTCCATGAAAAGTAGCAGGTTGTTGGAAGCAATTCCTAATCCATGGTTATTCTGACGCTGACCAGAGTATAGTTATCAATTATCAGATGACAGTCGGCAGTAGTCAACTACGAACTACGAACTATAATCTAGGGCCTAGTACCTGCGATCTGCGAACTGCCGACTGCGATCTGCGGAAGCAAAAGAACCGTCCCCATGCTTCCCCATGCTTCGAAGGAATGTCCCCGAATTTTACTTTTACTATTTGAGTCCCGCTTCGACCATCTTATCGTTGAAGTATCTTTCAATTGTGTCGAGCACCTGTGCCTCCTTGAAGGTTTTCCCTTCCGCCGGAACGCACAGCCTTGCTTTGCCATCCTCAAAACCGAAGCCGTTCGCGTAAAGTATCCTGTTCCCGTCGGGAGAACTGAAGGCCTGGCCGTCCTCAATGCACTTCGTACATATTGCAGAATATCCCTTTACGGACGCCGATATCTCTTTCCACAGCATATCCGGATTGGTGCTGAAGTTGGCTCCAAGGGCAGCGCCCAAACCTGCCAGCATTTCAAGGTTGGTCATGCCGGCCTTTGGTGCGAGCGGTGCATCCAGCTTCTGTACCCTTCTCTCGGTATTGGTATAGGTTCCGCTGCTTTCGGCGAAGCTTGCCGTTGGGAATACCACGTCAGCCTTTGCCGCCGCCTCAGACAGGAACATATCGAACACCACCAGCAGCTTTAGGTCTGCGGGCGCATTATCCGGCAGGTTCTCGCCAAACAGAACAGCTCCCTTAACTTTATTCCACTCTATATCATGGGTAGATTTAACAACACCCATGTCATACATGCCCTGGCTGTTGTTCATCGGCTTCAGAAGCAGGATACCGCTTCTCGGTGAACCTATCTTTCCGGTTATTACCGCGAGGTCAGCCAGCAGCTTTGCTGCCTCCGGCGATACGGTCAGTTCATCTATGACGATCATTGCCTTTTTAGCGCTATTATAAAGGTCAGCGACTCTCACCGCGAGTTCGGAGGGTACTGCAGAATCAAGGGCTTCTTTCAAAGCCGCATAACCCTGGGTTTTGGCTTCAACGTTTCTATCAATCTTACCCGAAGATATTGTATGCTTCAAAACGCCCTTTACAAGCTGCAGACTGTCTTCCCCGCATATTTCAACCTCAGCCCATTCGCCGGCCTTTATCCTGTCCGGACTTATAGTTACCAGCTTGGCACCTTCCTTAACCGCAGCAAGAAGCTTCATACCCAGTACCGGGTGATTGTCATAGGTTTCGCCGCCCGCATAGATTATCAAATCCGTGGATTTAAGCTCATCCATGCTGTTGGTAGAGGCATTGAAGCCCAGCACCTGATCTATCCCTGTGGCGCAGCTGTTGGCCGAATTGGCCAGGTTTTGAGTTCCCAAGGAATCTTTGGCCAGCTTTGAAATCAAGTAGCCCTCTTCGTTTGTATACCTCGGTGATGCCAGGACAGCCACGCTGTCGTTACCGTACAGGGAGCGTATATTGTTCAACTGCTTTGCGGCATAGGTGAATGCCTCTTCAAAGCCAACCTCTTTAAGCCGGCCGTTTATCCTTATCATGGGCTTTGTCAGCCTGTTTTTGTCCTGGGCATAGTCAAATCCGAACCGGCCTTTGACACAAAGCAGTCCACCATCAACTGCGCTCTCTTTGTCGGGCAGCGACCTAAGAATCATCGACCCCTTTGTGGCAACCCTGGTGTTGCAGCCTACACTGCAGTAGGAGCATATCGATGAAGTCACCCTTTCTTCAACAGGAACCCGCTTGTCTATGCCGGGTTTTTCCTGGAGAGCTCCGACGGGACATACCGATATACACTGTCCGCAGGAGATGCAGTCGGTATCCTGGAGTCTCAGCCCGAACTCCGGCTTCACAACAGTGTCAAACCCCCTGTCAACAAGGCCGAGGGCCGTAAGGCCGGTTATCTCGTTGCACGTTCTTACGCACAGGCCGCAGAGTATACATTTGTCCGGGTTGCGGTCTATGAACGGGTGGTTATCCTCAAAACCTGTTTCGGTCTTTTCGCCTTCAAACTTCTCCGGCAGGGCGCCGTATACGTTAGAATAAGCTATGAGCTTGCACTCAAACAGGTCACCGCAGCCGCATTCCAGACACCTGCTCGCTTCTGTTCTAGCTTCCTCTTCGCTGTATCTTTCCGCTATTTCCAGGAAGTTGGTTTTTCTTGCTTCCGGTTCCATAACGCGGAATTCAATTCGTTCTTTTACCTCTTTATCTTTGAACGCTTCCTTTGTCAGATTTTCCTGTTTGACGTAGAATTCTTCACGGACCGGAACAATGGCCCCTTCCAGGTAGCCGGAAATAACCTCCGCGGCCTTCTTGCCCTGGCCCACGGCAGCTATCGCTATATCCGGGCCTGTGGCGGCATCTCCGCCGGTGAACACACCCGGAATGCTTGTCTGGAACGTCCTTTCATCGTACTGTATCGTTCCCCACCTGGTCAGGCCCAGCGTTTCCAGGCCTGATGCATCTATCTTCTGCCCGATTGCAGCAATCACGGTGTCTATCTCGATTGTGACCTCTTCACCCTCTATGGGCACCGGCCTCCTGCGTCCGGAGGCATCGGGCTCTCCCATCTTCATCTTCTGGCACCGAATCGATTTTACCTTTCCGTTTTCACCGGTTATTTCCACCGGGGCAAGGAGGAAGTGAAACTCAACGCCCTCTTCCTTAGCCTCATGGATTTCAATCTCCTCGGCAGGCATTTCCTCCTCGGTTCTCCTGTAGATTACCATAACCCGTTTTGCTCCAAGCCTTACCGAGGTCCTGGCAGCATCCATCGCCGTATTTCCTCCGCCGATAACCGCCACGGTTTGGCCGATGTTTACAGGTTTGTTCTGGGCGATATCTATAAGAAAATCTATACCGCCGAACACTCCCGCTAGTTCCTCTCCCGGGCAGCCTATTCCGGAACTCTTCCATGCACCGATACCTACAAACACCGCATCGTAATTGTCCTTGATATAGTCAAAGGACAGGTCCTTACCTATTTTAACCCCGGTCTTAATCTCAACTCCCATTTCCTTTATAAGGTCGATCTCCAAATCGAGGACGTCCTTCGGCAGCCTGTACTGGGGTATTCCATATCTCAGCATCCCGCCCGGATGAGGCATAGCCTCGTAGATCACAGGCCTGTGGCCTTCCTTTGCAAGGAAGAAAGCGCAGGTCAGCCCCGCCGGGCCGCCGCCGATTATGGCAACCCTTTTCCCTGTAGCCGGTTTTTTATCGGCTTTAAGCGAGCTTCCCCTCTCGAGCACTATATCGCCTACGAACCTCTTAAGGGCTGCAATGGCTACGGGTTTTTCCACGAAGTTTCTCCTGCAGGCATCTTCGCAGGGGTGGGGACAAACCCTTCCTATACTGGCCGGCAGGGGCAGCTTTTCTTTAATCAGTGAAACAGCCTCTTCATATTCGCCGTTTGCTATAAGCCCTACGTATCCCTGGCAGTCGGTTCCGGCCGGACAGGCCATCTGGCATGGGGCTTTGCAATCGCCGGTATGGTTTGACAGCAGTAATTCGAGGGCTGTCTTTCGCGAATCGTCAATCCTCGGAGACCGCGTCTTAACCACCATTTTATCTGAAATCTCGGTGGCGCAGGCCCTCAGCAGCTTCGGCACCCCTTCAACCTCCACCACGCAAAGCCCGCAGGAACCGTATATTTTCAACCTCTCATCATAGCAGAGGTTTGGGATGTCTATTCCGTTTTCCTTTGCAACCTGTAGTATTGTCTGGCCTTTGTAGCCTGTAACCTCCCGGCCGTCTATATTAAGTCTCAGCTTTGTCATTTTAGTACCTCCTTTTTGCCCCTCTATTCAACGTTTACAGCATCGAACGGGCATACTTCCATGCAGTTTCCGCATTTGATGCAGCCATCCTGGTTGATGCGGTAGGGTTCTTTTTTATTTCCATCGATAACCGAGACCGGACACTTCTTGGCGCACAGGCCGCATCTCTTACACTTATCGGCATCTATGCTGAAGGTTATCAACGCTTTACAGTGCTTCGAAGGGCACTTCTTGTCCCTGATATGGGCCTCGTATTCATCACGGAAATACCTTATGGTAGAGAGGACAGGGTTGGGAGCGGTCTGCCCGAGGCCGCAGAGGGAACCGTCCTTGACCTTTACGGCCAGGTCCTCAAGCAGCTCGATGTCCCCTTCCTTACCCTTACCCTCGGTTATGCGCGTCAATATTTCCAGCATCCTCTTTGTGCCGATACGGCAGTGGGTACACTTGCCGCAGGATTCCTTCTGGGTGAAGTCCAGGAAGAAGCGGGCCATATCCACCATGCAGGTGGTCTCGTCCATAACTACCATACCGCCCGAACCCATAATGGCCCCTGTTTTTACTATGGAGTCATAATCGACCGGTGTGGCAAGAAGGGAAGCGGGAATGCATCCACCTGAAGGTCCTCCCATCTGGACCGCTTTAAACCCCTTGTCGTTCTTAATTCCGCCGCCTATTTCGTATATGACCTCCCTCAGCGAAATACCCATCGGGACTTCCACCAGACCGCCGTTCTTAATCTTTCCCGCAAGGGCGAAAACCTTTGTCCCCTTGCTCTTTTCGGTTCCGTATCCTGCAAAGGCCGTACCGCCGTTGACCATTATCCACGGAACGTTGGCGAAGGTCTCCACGTTGTTGATGTTTGTGGGTTTGCCCCAGTAACCCGACTGCGCCGGGAACGGGGGTTTCAACCTCGGCATACCCCTTTCGCCTTCCAGGGATGCTATCAGCGCCGTTTCCTCGCCGCATACAAAGGCTCCTGCACCCTGTTTTATCCTGATCGTGAAACTAAATCCCGAATTCAGAATGTTATTCCCCAGAAAACCCCGCTCTGTGGCCTGTGCTATTGCGGTTTCCAGGCGTTTAATGGCAAGGGGATACTCGGCCCTTACATAGATTACCCCTTCATTTGCCCCGACGGCATAGCCGGCCACCATCATGCCCTCCAGCACCGAATGGGGGTCACCTTCCAGTATGCTTCTATCCATAAATGCCCCGGGGTCTCCCTCGTCGGCGTTGCATACTATATATTTCGGGCTGCCCTTGGCTTCAAGGGCGGCGTTCCACTTGAACCATGTGGGGAAACCGGCGCCGCCTCTGCCGCGCAAACCCGATATCTTCAGTTCTTCGATTACCCCGGCCTGGGTCATGGAGGTTACGGCCCTTTCTATTCCCTTGTACCCGCCCTTTGCTATATAGTCATCGATATCCTCCGGGTTTATAACGCCACAGTTTCTGAGCGCTATCCTCACCTGTTTGTCGAGGGAAGCAATGGGCTTTTCGCTGGTCCAAACAATATGCTTTTGAACGGGGTTTTTACCAATCACATGATTTTGTACTATTTCCTTAACGATTTCCGGCGTTACCCTGCCATAGGTAGTTATTCCATCATCTTCAATGATGTCTATGATGGGCTCGAGGTAACACATGCCTATACAACCCGTGATTTCCACCGCTATATCCAGGTTGTTGTTTTTCAGTTCTTCCTTAACGGAAGCCAGAACCTTGTTGCCTCCGGCAGCTATACCGCAGCTGCCCAATCCCACTCTTATCTTCAATTTGCGCACCTCCTATTCGCCCTGTTCCTTTTTGTATATTTCTCTAATGATTTGTCTGGCTTTATCGGGTGTCAGCTTGCCGTATGCTTCCCCATCTATCATCATAACCGGCGCAAGGCTGCAGCATCCGAGGCAGGCTACGTTTTCCAGCGTAAACATGTTGTCTTGGGTAGTCTCTCCCTCTTTAATTTTAAGTTCCTCGCACAGGGCAAGCTCTATGCTCTCCGAGCCGTTTACATGGCAGGCGGTACCCTGGCAGAGAAGTATAACATGTTTTCCCACAGGGTTAAGCCTGAACTGGGTATAGAACGTTGCCACCCCATAAACCGCCGCCGGCTTTACTCCCGTGCGGCAGGCTATATGCCTCAGGACCTCAAGGGGCAGGTACCCGTAAATATCCTGGGCTTTTTGGAGAATGGTGATAAGGCTTCCGGATATTCCTGCATATTTGTCGAGAACCGGATCAAGTAAACTTAAATCAACGCTTTTATCGCTTGCAAAATTCTTTTCCAGGTTTTCGGCGCATTTGTTCGAACAGCTCATATTTCACACTCCTATCTCGTATAATTCTATAATGGAACCTAAAATATTTGTTTCAACACAAAATGCAAGATTCCTTTCACAAAAAAAATATGACTTGCAAAAAAAGTTTAGCATTTCAAATAAAATTGCAAACCCTACAAATTTCTTTGGAAATTCCTCTATTCATTCTAACACAAAGTTTACATAAAATAAATGAACCGGATTAAAAAACAAGACCCTCTAATTTCTAATAGAGGGTCTTTAAAGAAAACTATTTGCTTGGCATCAGTTCATCGTTCCGCAGATAGGGCATCTCATATTCTATGGACGTATATATATCGGAGACCGGCTTTCCATCAACCAGAATGACTACTTCTTCCAGGCCAAGCTCGGACAAGGTATTTACTACCGAAAATACCTGGAGCAGTTTCTCTCTTTTTGTATAGCTCTTTACAATAAAGTCTTCGGAAAAATCCAGCTCTATGGATTCGCCGTAAACATCAACGGAAAGCAGCTTTGCATTCCTGGGAACTATGCATTTCAACTGCGAATTTTCCGTCCCTGAGATGAGTTCTTCAAGCACAAGCCTTGCCAGGTCCTCCGTTTCAATATCCTTTTGCACCGTTACCTTGCGGAATTCAGGCAGCAGGAAATTGTTGTTCTGGTCAGGGTAAAAAAGAAGGATCTCCCTTTCCTCAAAGGCGCTTTCCTGTTCCTGGGGATTTTCCTGTTCCTGCGGCGGCTGGATAGGTTCCTCTTTCTTTTTGCATCCCACTGCCAGGGTAAACACTAATGCCAGTATTAATACTATTATTAACAAGCGTTTCATCCTTTGACCTCCAAAATAATATTTAGATACCTGTATCCACATTATAGCATATACTATAATGATAGGAAATGCAGCCAGATAGATTCAATATAAAAGTATAGTATGGATAAAAGTGTAAATAATAGAAATAAACAATAAATCATTTTGGGGGAATTGTTGTGGAAAATGCCTTGAGTACTTACATAGGAAAGCTAACCGGCAGGTTCTCCGGCATAAAAAACAGTATAAAAAGCGAAGATACCGGCAGGGAAAGCCAGGAGATGCTGGAGTGCGTTCAAAAAGCCATGACGGAATGGTGCGAGGCCGAAAAGTTTTTTGAAAACGTATCCGAGCCGGAGCTGGTGGATTATGCTATTTTTAGGATAGAAGCGTGCAAAAAGAGATACATGTATCTGCTGAAAAAAGCGAAGGATATGGGGATTAAGGTGGATTTGTAGGATAGCGGCGCCGCTGTTTTTTAATGACAGGGGACACACCTTCTTCAAAGGAATGGCGCCTTCTGATTTGTTGACCGAAAAAATTATGAATATTCAAAGATGCAGTATAATATATGTATATTGATTGGACTTGCTGCATTGAAAGAGGTGAGGGATTTGGGAATCAGCCTTGACCTGAATATCATACTGGCCTATGCCTTTGGACTGCTTTTATTATACGTAATCGGATGGCTGCTGCTCGTTCCGGTAAAATTCATTGTCAAACTGTTATACAACGGCATCATCGGAGGACTGATGCTCTGGGTGCTGAATCTGATCGGAGGTTACTTTAATTTTGGTGTTGCAATAAACCCTGTAACCGCATTGATTGCAGGTTTCCTCGGAATTCCCGGGGTGCTGCTGATCGTAGCGCTGCAGTACCTGCTGTAAATTAAAGTTAATAAAAAAGAACAATCACGCTTCGCGTTCTTTTTTTTTGCCTATAATCGCTGCAAAGTTGAAGATATGAGTGCAAAAGAGCCATGGAACGGTCGATTATATATATGGTGCGATATTTAAAGGGTGTCATGAAGTAAAGGATATCTACAATATATATGTAGTGAAACATACTCGGACATACTATATATTGTATTTTTTTAAATATTGCGATTTGAGCCTGAGAGGAAAGCATAAGGGAGGAAATTGGCAAATACAGGAGGATTTTCGCAGTTCCTGTGGATTTCTGCAAGCCGGTTTTTAGGTTAAAATGTTATTAATAAATGACAAAATTGTATTTTCAGAAGGGGGTCTAGGGCTTGATAAATAAAATTCAAAAGAGAAACGGCGAGATAGTAAACTTCGACATCGGGAAAATTGAAAATGCAATATTCTCCGCTGCCCAGGCGGTGGGGGGGAGCGACAGGAAAGAGGCCGCGCGCCTGGCTCAAATGGTTGTCGATATTTTAGGAGAAACCCAGGGGGCAGGCATACCTACGGTTGAGGATATACAGGACCTGGTGGAAAAAGTCCTGATAGAAGAGGGCCATGCGAAAACGGCAAAGGCGTACATATTGTACAGAAAAAAGCGGGAGGAACTGAGGGACGTAAAAAACCTCTTTATGGATGCGGAGGGAATGATTGATAAATATGTGTCCCTTGAAGACTGGAGGGTTAATGAGAACGCGAATATGGGCTTTTCGCTGCAGGGCTTGAACAACCATATTGTTGAGAGCATTTCAAAAAAATACTGGTTGAACAAGATATACAGGAAGGAACTGCGGGATGCCCATGTGAATGGGGATATACATATACACGACCTGGGTATTCTGGCGCCGTACTGCTGCGGGTGGGACCTCGAAGCTTTCCTCAGAAGGGGCTTTAAAGGAGCAAAGGGCAAGGTTGAATCCAAACCTCCCAAACACTTTGAATCAGCCCTGGGGCAGCTGGTTAACCTGCTGTACACTCTCCAGGGAGAAGCGGCGGGGGCTCAGGCCGTATCGAGCTTTGATACCTATCTGGCTCCCTTTATATACTATGACGGGCTTACCTATGACGATGTCAAGAAGTCCATGGAGCGCTTCATATTCAATCTTAACATACCCACCAGGGTAGGATTCCAAACCCCCTTTACCAATATAACCCTGGATATAACCCCCCATCCGATGCTTAAAAACATGCCGGCTGTCATCGGCGGAGAGAATATGGATAAGACCTATGGGGAGTTCCAGAGGGAAATGGACATGATAAACACCGCCTTCTGCGAGGTTATGATGGAAGGGGATGGCGGAGGCAGGACCTTTAGCTTTCCCATACCTACCGTCAACATAACCGGGGATTTTCCCTGGGATGCGGAGGTAGTCGGCAAAATAATGGATATGACCAGAAAGTTCGGGACGCCGTACTTTGCAAATTTCATAAACTCGGACATGTCGCCCGAGGATATCCGGTCAATGTGCTGCAGGCTGCGCATAGACAACAGGCAGCTCCGCAGGAGGGGAGGGGGCCTCTTCGGGGCAAACCCCCTTACAGGGTCGATAAACGTTGTTACGTTGAATATGAGCAGGATCGGGTACCTGTCCAAGTCGGTGGAGGAGTTTAAAAAGCGCACCCGCTATCTCATGGAACTGGCAAAGGAAATCTGTGAAACCAAGAGAAGAGTCCTCGAAAAATACATGGAAGCGGGTTTGTACCCCTATTCGCGCTACTACCTGAGCGAGGTCAAGGAGGAGACGGGAGAATATTTTAAAAACCACTTTTCAACCATAGGAATAAATGGAATGAATGAAGCCTGTATTAACCTGCTTGGTGAGGACATCGCAACCGAAGAGGGCAACGCCTTTGCGGTGGAGATTATGGAATTCATGAACAAGGTCATCCAAATCTACCAGGAGGAGACCGGCAGCCTTTGGAACCTGGAGGCTTCCCCTGCCGAAGGCGCCGCTTACAGGTTCGCCCGGATTGATAAGAAGCTGTATCCAAAGATATTTACCCAGGGTAACGGAGAACCCTACTATACAAATTCAACCCAACTTCCGGTTAACCATACCAAGGATATATTTGAGGCAGTGGAACTTCAGGAAAACCTACAAGCTATGTATACCGGAGGTACAGTACTGCATGGTTTTATCGGAGAGGAGATAGACAGTGTCGAGACCTGCAAGCTGCTTATCAGGAGAATATTTCACAACAGTACGATACCGTATCTTACTATAACGCCTACCTTTTCGATATGTCCGGACCACGGGTACCTCAGGGGGGAACACTTCGAGTGTCCGCAGTGCGGGCAGGAGGCCGAGGTATGGACCAGGGTGGTAGGTTTTCACCGCCCGGTGCAGTCATGGAATAACGGAAAAAAAGAAGAATACAAAGACAGGCTTGAATTTGAAGTAGAAGAAGCAGCAGTAGCCCACCCTTAAGGGTGGGCTACGCAGTTCGGGTTTCTGGAAAGGGGGGAGAATAGATGGAGTTCAGGGGTCACGTCAAGTCCTCTTTTATTGATTATCCCGACAGGATATGCACCGTATACTTCGTGGGCGGGTGCAACCTCCGGTGTCCCTACTGTCATAACTCGCACCTATTAAGGAACGAAGGCCCTGTAATAGGTGAGGAAGAGGTTTTTGAATATCTTGAAAAGAGGAAGAAAATGCTGGACGGAGTTTGTATCTCCGGGGGGGAGCCGACCCTGCATGAAGGATTGGCGGAATTTGCGGGCAGGATTAAGGAAATGGGCTTCCTGTTCAAGCTGGACACTAACGGCACCAACCCCATTGTCATAGAAGAAATGCTGGATAAAGGGGTTGTCGATTATATTGCGATGGATATCAAAGCTCCGCTTGGGAAATATATAAATATTACCCGGGTTCCTGTAGAGGCCGGTGTTATAGAAAAATCCATATCACTCATAAGGGGATCCGGTGTCGAGCATGAATTCAGGACGACCGTCTGCAGGGAACTATTGACTGTGGAAGATGTAGAAAAAATTGCCTGTTTGATAAAGGGCTGTAAAAAATATGTAATACAGAATTTTAGAGACAGTAATACAGTGCTTGCAGGAGAAAAGAAACTAACCCCTTTTCGGCCTGAAGAAATCAAGATAGTCGAGGGTAGACTGGAAGGCTGTTTTGAACAACTGGTTATTCGCTGAATAGCAGCGGAAATTAATATTGTACAATGGTATACAGTCCATTGACAGGAATAAAGGCTTCTGTTATACTTAACTATATCCGCTGTTATAATGCTGAAAACTATATATTTACTTGTCACGCTAAACTGTTATACATAATGCGACTATCTACTGTATAACAGTTATAATTTTGCGCAGTTGTTATATAACAAAATAAATTGTTTAGTTATGAAGGGAGGAAAAAGCATGAGCAAAACCGTTGAGATTCGCTGGCATGGCCGTGGAGGACAGGGAGCCAAAACCGCTTCCCTTTTGCTGGCTGAAGCTGCTTTTAACACAGGGAAGTTCATACAAGGTTTTCCGGAGTATGGACCAGAAAGGATGGGTGCTCCCATCACAGCGTATAACAGGATATCCGATAGAAAAATAAGGATACACAGTAATATCTATGAGCCTGATTACGTTGTTGTTGTTGATGAATCTCTGATTAAAGACGTTGACGTGACAGCCGGACTTAAGGAAGGCGGGGCTATACTGGTGAACACATCAAAGCGCCCTGAGGAAATCAAAGAGCAGCTGCAGGGTTTTAACGGAAAGGTCTATACCATTGACGCAATGGCTATTTCTCTGGAAACGCTGGGCAAATACTTTCCCAACACCCCCATGCTGGGTGCCATTGTTAAGGTTAGCGGAATCATGAGCGAGGAAGAGTTTGTGGACAGCATGAGAGAATCCTTTGGGCATAAGTTTGCATCGAAGGCTGAAGTGATCGAGGGTAATATGAAAGCCATCAAGAGAGCTCTTCAGGAGGTGAAGGGGATATGAAGGAAAGAAGAAAGGCAATAACCCAGGACGTTAGCTGGAAAGAAATAAGCAGGGGCGGAATCATATATGATGCGGGTAATGCGGAGGATTTTGAGACCGGATCTTGGCGGTCTATGAAACCGGTGTTCCATCCGGAAAAATGCAAGCAGTGCATGGTATGCTTTCTAATGTGTCCAGATTCATCCATCGAGCTTGTTGATGGAAAAGTTACCGGAGTTGATTATGTACACTGCAAGGGCTGTGGAGTATGCGTGGATTCGTGTCCCTTTGACGTGTTTGATTTTGTGAAGGAAGAGTAAGGAGGAGGGAGAAAATATGGCTATTCGTGAAAGATTGAGCGGTAATGAAGCGGTTGCTACCGCTATGAAACAGATAAACCCTGATGTAGTGGCAGCCTTTCCGATAACTCCTTCTACGGAGGTTCCGCAGTATTTTTCCCAGTTTGTTGCGGATGGAGAGGTTGACACCGAGTTCGTAGCTGTAGAATCAGAACACAGCGCAATGAGTGCGTGTGTTGGTGCAAGCGCTGCAGGAGCCAGGGCCATGACTGCAACCTCAGCCAACGGTCTTGCTTTGATGTGGGAGATACTATATATAGCGGCTTCAAACAGGCTGCCCATAGTAATGCCTGTAATAAACAGAGCCCTGTCCGGCCCCATAAATATACACAATGACCATAGCGATTCTATGGGAGCGAGGGACTCCGGGTGGATACAGCTGTATTCGGAGGATAACCAGGAAGCTTATGATAATATAATCCAGGCAGTGAAAATAGCTGAGAACAAGGATGTCTTGCTTCCGGTAATGGTCTGCCTGGACGGCTTCATAGTGAGCCATTCCGTTGAGAACATAGAGCTTTTGGAAACCGAAAATGTAAAGGCATTTGTAGGGCAGTATGAACCGGATGAGTATCTGTTGAACGCAAAATACCCCATAGCAATGGGGCCGCTGGACCTGCCGCCCCACTATTTCGAGCATAAGAGACAGCAGGCCGAAGCGATGAAAAACGCAAAGCAAGTAATACTTCAAGTTGCGAAGGAATACGAGAAGCTTACCGGAAGGAAGTACGGTTTCTTTGAAGAGTACAGGCTGGAGGACGCCGAGGTTGCAATTGTAATACTCAATTCTTCTGCGGGAACCGCCAAAGAGGTGGTGGACCAGTTGAGGGAAAACGGCGTAAAGGCCGGCCTGCTTAAACTGAGGGTATTCAGGCCCTTCCCCTTTGAGGAGATTGCCAAAGCCTTATCCCACCTGAAAGCCGTAGCTGTAATGGATAAGGCCGACAGTTTTTCAACGGCAGGGGGCCCTGTATTTACAGAGGTTAGAAGCGCCCTCTACGGCGTGAACAGCGGTCTGAATATAATCAGCTATATTTACGGCCTCGGTGGAAGGGATGTTACTACCCACGATATAGAAACGGTCTATAACAACCTGAAAAAAATAGCTGACAGCGGCAAGGTTACGGATATATACAACTACATTGGTGTAAGGGAATAAGGAGGTGTGAAAATTGGCATATAAACTTAAGGAAGCAGTGCAAAGACCCGACAGACTCACCGGAGGACACAGGATGTGTGCAGGCTGCGGAGCTCCCACGGTTGTGAGAGGAATTCTAAGGGCTGTCAAACCTGAGGATAAGGCGGTTGTAGGAGTGGCTACGGGATGCCTGGAGGTTTCCACTTCCATCTATCCTTATACAGCGTGGACGGATTCCTTCGTCCATAATGCCTTTGAAAACGCTGCCGCAACCGTCAGCGGCGCCGAAGCGGCGTATAAGGCAATGAAAAAGAGAGGCAAAGTTGAAGAAAACTATAAATTCATCACGTTCGGCGGAGACGGCGGTACCTATGATATAGGCATACAATCCCTTTCCGGGGCCATGGAAAGGGGCCACGACATGGTATACGTATGCTATGACAACGGTGCCTATATGAACACCGGCATACAGAGGTCCTCGGCAACGCCGAAGTACGCAAATACCACGACGTCTCCTTCGGGGAAGGTACTCCCGGGAAAGATGCAGTACAGAAAAGACCTGGCCGCCGTAATGGCCGCCCATGATATTCCATATGTCGCGCAGAGCGCCATCACCCAGAACATGAAGGACCTTTATGAAAAAGCGGAAAAGGCCATCTATACACCCGGCCCGGCGTTCCTGAACGTACTGGCGCCCTGTCCGAGGGGCTGGAGATACGACACGCCCAAGCTGCTGGAAATCTCAAAACTGGCTGTCGACACCTGCGTATGGCCATTGTACGAAGTGGTGAACGGGGATTGGAAGCTTACCTATAAGCCCAAGGAAAAACTTCCGATTGAAGAATGGCTGAAGCCCCAGGGCAGGTTCAAGCACCTGTTTGAAAAAAATAACGCCCATTTGATTGCGGAGCTTCAGGCAGAGGTCGACAAGAGATGGGAAAAGCTGCTTAAGCTGTGCGGTGAAGCGTAAGAAGGCAAAAGGGTCATGCTAAGACTAGCATGACCCTTAACTTTGTTCGCCAGACATGGGCAGTAACTAGGCGGTGAAAGTCCGCTATGGGCTTGGTAGTGGGAACCATTAGCTAAACAGCAAGGGTGTTCACCGTGAGGTGAAATCTGAAGGAAGCTGCAGGCAAAGTCCCGCACCGACGGACAGGAACGCATACAAGGCATATGTGGAACGGACGAGTTTGCTGAACAAAACGAAGTCCAACACTACCCGAATTCCACGGTGTAAATGCAGCGGTGACATGGGATGAAAGTTGCTGCTCTTAATCGGGGAGGTCTGGCAGGTACGTCAGGCAGGGAATGAATTTTCCCCATGACAACCCATGCAGTGATGTATGGCTGAACTGTCAGAAGTCAGCAGAGGTCATAGTACCGTACCGGATATATACGGCATGGGAAGGACCGAACGAAAGGATGGTTTTGGGATTTTGAGGTACACTACGGAATGCAATGAGTGCAGCCAACTTCATATTGAAGACTACCTGTGTGAGAATAGGGTGGAACCCGAAGGCAGCGCAGGAGTGCAGAGTATTTCGTTTACGTCTTCCAAAGACCAAAACGATGGCAGTGAATATGCCGGAAGTCTGCTTGATAAAATACTTGACCGAAACAACATGAACAGGGCATACGAGAGGGTTAAGTCAAACAAAGGCAGCCATGGAATTGATGGGATGACAGTGGATGAACTTCTACAGTACCTAAAAGAAAATGGTGACCAAATCAGGCAGTCTATCCGGGAGGGTACGTATAAGCCAAAACCTGTGCGGCGGGTAGAAATACCAAAGCCGGGCGGAGGCAAAAGACTACTTGGCATACCAACAGTAGTGGACAGAGTGGTACAGCAGGCAGTAGCCCAGGTATTAAGTCCCATCTTTGAGAAGCAGTTTTCAGAAGGAAGCTATGGATTTAGGCCAGGAAGGGATGCAAAACAGGCTGTGTTAAAATGCAAGGAATACATAGAGGCAGGTTACGACTGGACTGTTGATATTGACCTTGCCAAATACTTTGACACCGTAAACCATGACAAGCTGATGGGCCTAATCCATAAAACCATCAAGGATAAGGGAGTGATATCCCTTATCCGCAAATTCCTCCAGTCAGGAGTAATGGTAAACGGAGTAGTGGTGGAAACGGAAGAGGGCTGCCCGCAGGGTGGCCCTTTAGTCCCGTTCTTGCGAATCTGTTTATGCACTATGCATTTGACATGTGGATGATACGGACGAATCCGCAAGCACCGTTTGAGAGATATGCGGATGATGGAATAATCCACTGCAAGACGGAAACGGAAGCAAAGGAAATACTGAAGCAACTTAATCAACGACTAGGCGAATGCAAGCTTGAACTGCACCCGATGAAAACAAAGATTGTATACTGCAAAGACAAGGACAGGAAGAAGGAGTATCCGAACACAGAGTTTGACTTTTTAGGATACACCT
Source organism: Bacillota bacterium (assembly GCA_013540605.1). Taxonomy (GTDB): domain Bacteria; phylum Bacillota; class Clostridia; order Ch29; family Ch29; genus Ch29. The sequence goes on along the minus strand of JABVCK010000012.1, from coordinate 18,531 downwards.
TTCGCAGGATATTCATAAAAGATAAACTAGGGAGGCTACAGTTCAATTTTCTGCCATCAGTCAGCAAGAAGTCCGCAAAAGCCTTTAGAGACAAGATAAAAGCAATGCGAATCCACAGTCTTACAGGTAGTAAAATCGAAATGATAGCAGAAAGAATTAATCCGCTTGTCAGAGGATGGCTCAACTACTTCACAAAGTACAATCCATCTGCGGTAAAATACACAATGGACTGTTTAAATCGGCGATTGGTCAAATGGGCAATGTGTAAATACAAGAAATTCAGAGGCCATCGCAGACGGGCGGAAATATGGCTGAGAGAACTTGCAAAAAGAGAACCCAACATGTTTCCACATTGGGCTCTTGGAATGATTCCTTAATGGCTGAATGATAGGAGCCGTATGAATCGAGAGGTTCACGTACGGTTCTGTGAGAGCCTGCAGGTGAAACTCCTTCGGGCTACTCGACTGAGAGGACGGGGGTTAATCACCCCCTCCTACTCGATTGTCCAAAATTCATTTTCTTGAATTTATTTGTTCAAGTAGGTAGTATAAAATCTCCTTTTTCTCCTTTGTGGTTGTACAAGGGTTTGTCCTCAATTTCAGCTTCAGTAATCGAAGGCCTCAATAACCTGCTGTCTGATTCAAACTGCGTTATTCAATGAAGGTTGGCAAGGGGATATTTCGGTTGCCGCATTGTCAGGGGTATATCAGGGAGCTATTTTACCTGGCCGCCATGCAATTAACAGAAACTTAACAATAAATTTACCACACCCGCTTGGCAACAAGCTATAATGAAGACAAAAATGGATAAGGAGGTTATGTATGAAGAGGAAACGGAGGACGACCATTCTGGTTAAAGGTAATGAGCAAACAGCTAAGCTTTTAGCCGATGAAATAATAAATAAATACCCGGTAACAACCATCCAGAAGCCTGATAACGGCCTTATAATGCTTAAAATGAGAGAAAGTTCACAGAAGAAGCTGTTTTATCTGGGAGAAGTCTTGGTTACCGAATGTAAAGTCCAGGTTGCAGGGGTCCTGGGTGTGGGGATTGTTCAGGATGACAAACCGGAGATGGCTTATCACTTAGCCGTTATAGATGCCGCATATAATGCCGGTCTGGCAGAAACCGAAAAATGGGAACGGATATTGGTGGAGGAAGAAAAAAGAATCTTAGACAGAGAAGCAAATGAAAGGGTCAGTCTTCTCAAGACAAGAGTTAACTTTGAAACAATGGATGCACAAGGGAGTGTAAATGATGAAATTTGATTATGTCCATGATATCCAGAGAGCTTACCGTAAATTGATTGACTGTATTTCCAGGCCGGGTACAATAAATTCTCTCGGTGAGGAAAGTCAAAAATTGGACCTGCCGGTTGAATGCAATAAAGCAATGCTGGTTTTGGCACTGATGCTTCTGGATACAGAAGTCAGTTTTCATGTTCTGGGCGGAGAATCCGAAATAATTTCCGAAAAAATCAGTCAATTGACTTATTCATCGGCTGTCCCCGTTGACGAGGCAGATTTCATTTTTGTTCTGGGTGATGCCAACAGTAAAGAATTAGAAAGCGCCATCAGAAAATGCAAAATAGGTGATTTGGTGAATCCCCATTTATCAGCCACTGTAATTATTGAAGCAGAGAAAATTACCAACCATAAAGACCTGGTATTAAAGGGCCCGGGCATTAAAGAGGAAAACTACATCAGCATTTTGACAGATGCCAACTGGGTGGCTCCAAGGGCTGATAAAAATATTGAATACCCCCTGGGAATAGAAATGTACTTCGTTGATAGAGAATATAACATTGCGGCTTTTCCCAGAACTACAAGTATTCAGGGCAGAGGTGAAAATTAATGGGTTATGTAGCAGTCAAGGGCGGGACAGCAGCCATAGAAGAGTCCATAAAGCGGCTTCGATACGAGCGTCTGAAAGATGAAAAGGTTATTGAGGTGGAGACGATAAAAAGCTGTATGCGGGGTCTGATAGACCAGATAATGTCCGAAGGGAGCCTGTATTCCAGAGATTTGGCAGCATTAGCCATTAAACAGGCCGAGGGAAACCCGGAGGAGGCTACTTTTTTAATCCGTGCTTACCGGTCAACGTTACCCAGAAAGCATTATTCCAGAACAATAGATCCGGAAGACATGCGGGTGGAAAGGAGAATATCGGCAGCTTTCAAAGATATCCCGGGAGGACAGATCCTGGGGGCCGATTATGATTATACCCACCGTTTACTGGACTTTGATCTTTATAACGAAAATCTGGCAGACATCCGGGAATGGATTAATAAATATACCGGAACCCCTGCAGTGGATTGCCGGCAGAGCAGCGGCAAACTGCCCAAGGTTATAGATTTATTGAGAACAGAAGGACTTATTGCCCAAGCTGCCAATGATGATACAGAGCCACAGGATGTTACCAGGGAAAGCATCCGGTTTCCCACCACAAGAAGTCAGCGATTGCAGATTCTAACCCGGGGCGAGACCGGTGCAGTAACAGCTTTAGGCTATGCGGCAATTCGCGGCTATGGTATTCTGCATCCGACAGTCGGAGAACTGCGGGTGGGTTATTTACCTGTTTACATCGATTATCCCATAGCGAACTCAAACACTGATGAAGACGCTGTTTATATCGGAGAAATTCAAGTTACCGAGGTGGAGTCTTTAATCCCGGAGGTAAAAGAAAAGAAAATGGGCAGGAAAGAAATAGAGTTTTGTATAGGTTATGGCATCTGCTATGGTCAAAATGAGACAAAAGCAATCGCTATGAGCGTGCTGGATAATTGTCTGGAAAAAAGTCATATAAACTCCCCGGTACATAATGAGGAATTTGTTCTGATGCATATTGACTGCGTAGAGGCCACCGGCTTTATATCCCACTTAAAGCTTCCCCATTATGTCACCTTCCAGTCCAAGCTTGACAGTGTCAGAAAAACAAAAAGGTGGGAGGAAGAAGAATGAGCAAATATAATTTTGCCTTTTTTGACGAAGGTTCCAAGAGGGAAATAAGAAGGGCCACTTTAAAGGCCATAGCCATTCCGGGGTATCAGGTTCCTTTTGCTTCCCGGGAAATGCCCATTGCCCGGGGATGGGGGACAGGGGGCTTACAGCTGACATTATCATTGGTGGGTACAGATGACGTAATCAAGGTTATCGACCAGGGTACCGATGAATCGGTGAATGCCGTTAACATAAAAAAATTAATCAAAATTACTACAGGCATAAAAGAGACTGAAAAAACAGCAGAAGCTACAATAATCCAGAGCCGGCACAGGATACCTGAAACTGAACTGCGGGAGGACCAGATTATTGTTTTACAGGTCCCTTTACCGGAACCCCTTAGAATAATAGAGCCCAGTGAATATGTAACCAAAAGGCTGCACGCCGACCAGGAATACAGCGGCATCTGGCTGATGCTATTCGAACAGATTATGCAGCATGGCAGGATGGCTACCGGCGCCGACCATCCGGTCCTGGTAAACGACCGTTATGTTATGGCTCCCAGCCCCATTCCCAGATTTGACAATCCCAAAATGCATTGTTCTAAAGCTCTGATTTTACTGGGAGCCGGCAGAGAAAAAAAAATATATGCAGTTCCACCTTATACAAAAGTGCAGTCCCTCGCCTTTGAGGATTATCCCTTTGAGGTTGAAGATATGAGCGCCAGGGTATGCCGGTTATGCGGCGCTAAAGGAATATTTATGGATGAATTGATTGATGAAGAAACACAGGAAAAGTACTACCAATGTAATGATGTGAGTTATTGCCTTGAGCGGCTGAACAATGAAAATGATGACTAGAGGTGAAAAAATTGTACCAGCAGGAACAGCCTATTTTAACAGTAAAAAGCCTGAATAAAAGGTTTGGGCACGGTTGCCTCAACTGCCAGGGTGTGCAGAAAGAAAAACTGGTGGGAAATTATTGTCCCTTTTGCCAAACGGTATATGCCTGTCAGAATATTTCGCTGGAAATATACCCGGCAGAAATACTGGGAGTAGTGGGGGAATCTGGCTCCGGGAAATCAACGCTGCTGAGATGCCTCTACTTTGACCAGGATATAAGCAGCGGAGAGGGATACATACAGGGATATAAGGATGGGCTTGTCAATATTTTCAACGAGACATCCCAGCAAAAAAGATATATCAGGAACCACCTTTTTGGAATGGTCTATCAAAACCCCTACCTGGGATTACGGATGAATTTTTCTTCTGTAGGAAATATTGCTGAAAAATTAATAGGAGCAGGCAGCAGAAATGTGGATTTTATGGCCGGAAGGGCCCGGGAATTGCTGAAAAAAGTAAATATTCCTGACTACAGAATGAAAGAGGCCCCGGAGAATTTTTCCGGCGGGATGCAGCAGAGGGTACAAATTGCAAAAGCATTGTCCAATAATCCGCCTATCCTCTTATTGGATGAAGTAACCACAGGCCTTGATCTGTCGGTCCAGGCCAATGTACTGGACCTGATAAAAAGAATTCAGCGGGATTTAAAAATAAGCATGATTGTAGTTTCCCACGATTTGGGGGTGATTCGCATGTTAGCCGACAGAACTATTGTGATGCTCAACGGGAGGATAATTGAACAGGGATTAACAGACCAGGTATTGGAAGACCCACAGCATGCCTATACCCAACAACTGGTCTATTCACTATTGTAGTTCAGGGAGGAGAGCCAATGTATCTGATAAGCAATGGAAAGCTGGTATTCGAAGATAGAATAGCAGAAAACTACGAGCTGTTGATTAAAAATGGCCGGATAAATAAAATTGCTCCCGCCGGGGAAATAAAAAAAGACGGGCTGGAAGTGATTGATGCCCGGGGAGGTTATGTGTCTCCCGGTTTTATAGATATTCATTCTGATTATATAGAGCATATGGCGGCACCGAGGCCGGCCAGTATCCTGGATTTTAAAATGGCCGTCAGGGAAATAGAAAAACAGTTGATAAACCAGGGCGTAACTACAATGTATCATTCCCTATCCCTGATGAAGGACTCCTTCTTTACTCCCAAAAAAATAAGGAACGCAGAAAATGTAAAAAAGCTGGTAGAAACGATTGAGGAAATCAATGGGAAAAGTAATTTGATTCACCATAAATTCCATGCCCGCTATGAAATCGATAATGTCGACCATGTGGAATATTTACTGAACTATATAAAGCAAAGGAAAATCCACCTGCTCTCCTTTATGGACCATACCCCGGGGCAGGGGCAGTACAGAAACCTGGAAATTTACAAGGAGATAATCAAAGGATACGAGGATATGAATGATGACGAAATAGAAATCCACATCAAGGAATATCAGAACAAACAAAAATTAGACCTGGACACAATCGGAACAATTGCCAGGATTGCCGGTGAATATAATGTGCCAGTTGCCTCCCATGATGACGATACAGTGGAAAAATTGGACCTGGTTAGAAGCTATGGTACAGTGATCTCTGAATTTCCTATTACCATAGAAGTGGCCAGAGCAGCTAAGGAAAGGGGTATGTATACGGCAGCCGGAGCGCCCAATGTTTTACTGGGCGGCTCCCATACCGGTAATTTATCGGCAGCCGAAGCAATAGAGCAGGGATGCATTGATATCCTGTGCAGTGACTATTACCCTGCTTCATTACTGCATGCAGTGTTCCTGCTGCATAAAAAATACGGCAGAAACCTGGTGGATATGTTTAAACTGGTAACGGTCAACCCAGCTAAAGCTGTGGGCATCAGTGAAGAGTACGGTTCCCTCAGTGAAGGCCGTAAGGGAGACATAATTATAATAGAAAAAACAGAGGAAGATTTTCCGGTCATTACTGCCGTATTCGTTGACGGCCGGTTAATCTCCAAGCTTAACTATATTGGTTGAAGGGGTGAAATAATGATTGGGAAAAAAGAACTGTCCGAAAGGCCTACAGTCCATGAAAATTGCCACTTAAAAAATACTGAATTGGGAAAATGGACCGAAATAGGACCTCATAATTACTGGGATAACGTAGAGTTCGGCGATTATTCGTATACTTCAGGCTATAACCAGATTCAAAATGCGAGAATAGGTAATTTTGTTAATATAGCCACCGGTGTCCGGATAGGACCCACTCATCATCCCATGAACAGGCCAACTTTGCATCATTTTACCTATCGAAGAAAACTGTATGGGTTTGATACTGTTGATGATGAAGAAATATTTCGCTGGCGGGCCTCACAAATAGTGCAGATAGGCCATGATGTCTGGCTGGGGCACAACGCCATTATCATGCCCGGAGTAAAAATAGGCAATGGGGCGGTTGTAGGCAGCGGGGCAGTGGTTACCAAGGATGTGGAGCCGTATACAATAGTTGCCGGTGTTCCGGCCAGGGCTATCCGCAAGAGATTCAGCGATGAGATAATAAAAAAGCTGGAAAAAATTCAATGGTGGTATTGGTCCTACCAGACTATCAAAGAACGTTTACGGGACTTTACCCTTAATGTGGAGGATTTTGTTGACAAATATTATGAAGAATAGGTGGGCTTATGAGAGAAATAATCAAAATCGCAAACTTGGGTAAGTTTTTTGAGCTGCATAATCTGGGCAAACGCATCAAAGGATGTCAGGACATAAGTTTCGACTTGTATGAAGGGGAGTTTATCGGTATTACAGGCAGGAGTGGTTCGGGGAAATCTACTATTTTAAAATGCATTTACCGGACATATATTCCGAAAGAGGGAAATATATGGTACAATTCGCGATTATACGGTGTCATTGACCTGGCTCAAGCTACCGAAAGGCAATTAATCCACTTAAGGAAAAAGGAAATAGGTTATGTTTCCCAGTTTTTAAATGTCATGCCCCGGACAACCGCCCGTGAAATCGTAGAACAGGCTGTTCTGGATATGGGGTATGACCCGGAATATGCTGAAGAAGAGGCCCGGAATATGCTGACTCATTTTGAACTGGATAAGGAGCTGTGGGATACTTATCCCAATACTTTTTCCGGGGGTGAAAAGCTCAGATTGAGCATTGCCGGTGCCATGGTTAAAAGGCCCAGACTTCTTCTCCTCGATGAGCCGACCGCTTCCCTGGATAATGAATCCAAAGAAAAGGTTAAAATCCTACTGAGAAAATTAAAAGCGGAAGGGACTTCGATGATTGGTATTTTTCATGACCTGGAATTTATGGAGGGTATTTGCGACAGGGAATTCAGCATGAGGACCGGAAAGTTTGTCCTTGACAATACAGCGGTGCTCTAGGAGGTGCTCAAATGCGAATGGATTTGCATGTCCATACAAATATCTCGGATAGCGATTATTCCCTGGAAGAAACTATGGAAAGGGCCCGGGAAAACGGGGTGCGCTATCTGGGGATAGTGGACCATGATACAACTGCCGGTCTGAAAAAGGCGATATCAATAGGGGAAAAATACGGAGTAAAGGTTATCCCGGGCATAGAAATATCAGCCTATGACTTTAAAAGGAAACAAAAAATACATATCCTGGGATATAATTTCGATTTAAATGCTGCCAATATCCGTAAATTATGTGACCCGATAATCCGGAGGAGACATGCGAATTGTATCTGGCAAATAGGCAATCTGGTGGAAAACGGATACAGTATCAGTCTGGAGGAAGTAAAGGCCAAAGCCAGAAACAGCACCTGCATTTATAAACAGCACATTATGGCTGTTCTGATGGAAAAAGGGTACACAGATGCTATTTATTCCGACTTATATACAGCACTTTTTAAGAACAATGGTATCTGTGCCGGAGATATCGAATATGTCGATGCCTTTAAGGCAGTGGAAGCTGTCAAGCAGGATAAAGGTACGGCTATCCTGGCCCATCCCGGTCAGTCGGGTTCTTTTGACATCATTGAAGAACTGCGTGAGGTAGATTTAGACGGGCTGGAGTTATATCATGAAGACCATTGTGCCAATGATCATAAGAGGATAATGGAATATGCTTTTAAGTATAACATGATTTTAAGCGGCGGCAGTGATTTTCACGGCAATTACGGCGGCCGGACCGATATCGGCGAATTGTCGGTTCCGCCGGAATATGTGAGGGAGTTCTTATGAACAGTGAACTGTTAGAGTTTGCAAAAAAAATCGTTTTGGAGGCCGGTGGCATTCTGCGGGATGCTTTGTGCCGGGAAGTGGCCTGTGAGTATAAAAATGGGGACCACAGGGAACTGCTGACAGAATATGACCTGATAATAGAAAAATATTTAATAGCAAATATTGCAGAGAAATATCCTGGCCATAAGTATATTTCTGAAGAAAGAGAAAACAACGAAAACCTGGAAGGTTTTGTTTGGATCATAGATCCTATCGATGGAACAACCAATTTTGTATCCTGGCAAAGATGTTTTGCCATATCCGTGGCCCTGTATAAGGATAGTAAACCTGTTTTCGGCCTGGTATATGATGTGATGCAGGATGACCTCTATTGGGGGGTAGCCGGCCAGGGGGCGGGCCTGAACGGAAGGCGGCTGAAAAAGCTGGGTGAAGTTGAGTTGAAAGAGTGTATTTTGGATGCCAGTCTCAATAGTATTGAGATTTTTTATTATAAACATAATGTGAAGGTTTTTGACCTGGCCCGGGATATCAGAGGTCACAGGTCCTGGGGAGTGGCATCGCTGGCTATTTGCAAAATTGCCTTAGGGGAAATTCAAGTTTATATTTCAGCTAAGTTGAAAGCCTGGGATTTTGCGGCGGCAGGTATTATTCTCCAGGAGGTTGGCGGGTATTATAATTCTATTTATGATGATTATTTAGATCTAACCGGAAACCCCGTGGTTTTTATGGCTTGCTCCTCGGTGGACATTTATGATGATATCATGGCAAAGTATTTTATCCTCCCCACAATTAAATAGATGTCATTAGAATAATGAGCCGGGTTTGCAAAGCCTGGCTCATTATTCTAATATCCTGCTAATTATCCTGCTAATGATTTTTTATTTTTTATGTATCTTAACCTATTTCTAATATGTCCTTTACATTCATCTATTAAAATTAACTACAAGAATAATTTGTTATGGGGGTATTAATAATGAACGAGATTGAAATAATCGACCAAATAATTCTTGATATTCAGGCCGATAGATATAAGCCAAACGACAAATTACCTTCTGAGAATGAATTGGCAGACCTCTATAGGGTTCCAAGGATCACCGTCCGCAAAGCTTATGAAAGGCTTCAGGAAATGGGATATATATACTCAAAACAGGGGAAAGGGAGTTTTGTAAAAAACCGGCAAAAACAAATAAACCTGGTTCTTTCCGGTGATGTGAGTTTTAGTAAGAAGATGGCAGGCATGGGCTGTAAATTTGAAACCAGGAACATATTTTGTGAAGAAATCATCTATGACAAAAAAATTTTTAATTTTTTAAGAGTAGATAGTTCAGATAGAGTTTTTAAGATCGGAAGATTAAGGATTATTGATGACACGCCCACGGCGCTGCACATATCCTATGTTGCCAAATCTGTATTTAATGATATAGATGAAGCTGGAAGAAATATCAAGTCCATGTTTGCCTATTACAATTCCCAGGGATATTATGAATTTTATTCCCGGAAAAGTATTTTAAGCGTTTCCTTTCCAACTGAGTATGAAAGAAAAATCTTTGCATGTTCCAATCTAATTCCCCTGCTGATTTTAGTATCGAGTTGCATTGATAAAAAAACAGACACAGTCCTGGAGTATACAGAAATAATCTACCGTACAGATTGCTTTAAATATGTAATTGATATTTAGCTCCGCTTTATTTACGTAGTCTTAACTTTATTCACGAAAGGTTAACACCACTTAGCTTGGCAACAAGTTAAAATATTTTTAAAAGAAAGAGTTGAATTATCAGCATTGCCTCAGCTGCAATGATGATAATAATCATTAATTTTTAGGAGGGATAAGCAAAGTGAAGAAGGTGTCATTACTCATTTTTAGTATTATCATGATGGCCGCCCTTGTGGCCGGATGCAGCGGACAATCGTCATCCAATGGAAACGCAGCTTCCTCTCAGGACGATACCATTACAATGGCCTGGTACCCCAATGAATCAGTCCAGGAACTGGAGGCAGCCCGCAATGAATTTGCCAAGGTCATTGAAAATGCAACAGGGAAAAAGGTGGTACACAAAACAACCACAGATTACCTGATTGCAATCGAGGCCATTGTTAATGGGAATGCGGATATCGCCCTCACAGGAGCCGAAGGATATATTCAGGCTCATAACAAAAACGACAAGGTGCTGCCCTTGTTTGTTCCAAGTGGTGAATCCGGCACTCTGGATGACGCAATATACTACAGCTGGCTGTGCGTTAAGAAAGGAAACGAAGGCCAGTATAAAGAGGGCGACAAATTCAAAATTGACAATATCCAGGGCAAAAAATTCTCTTTTGTGTCCAACAGCTCTACTTCCGGATTTAGAGTACCCACTGCCCTTATCAAAGGGTACTTTTCCAAAAAACAAGAGTGGAAGGACCTGACTGTCGAAGATCTGATGGAAGGCGGCGATTTCTTCCTGGAAGTGCTCTACGGAGGGTCTCACCAGGGTTCCGCAGTGAACCTGCTGACAGGCAAAGCTGATGTAGCTGCTTTCTGTGATGTAAACTTATTCAATTATGTTGATCTTGTTTCGGGCACAGCCAACAGGCCGGGCGCTGTTTACCGAATAAAGGAAGGCGCTGCAGAACCCTTCAACACATTAGCCGGGAAAGAATTTGTGGTGATTGCAGCAACCCCTGTATTGAACGCCCCGTTTATTTATAACAGTGAAACTTTAAGTGCGGAAGATAAAGATGCAATTCTGAAGGCAATGACCTCTGACGAAGTGGCCGGCAATGAAAAGATTTTCGTACCGAAAGGCTCTGATTTCATAGGTATGTACACCAAAAAAGCCAATGAACGTTTTCTCGAAGTACATGACGAATGGTTTAATCCCATCAGAGAATTGGCTGTCCAATAGCCATGCTTAATAGTGGACCAAGGCCCGGCATAACTTGCATGGGGTTATGCCGGACCTTGGCCAATACTGAAAGAGGAGTCGCCCTATGAATGTATTAGAAGTAAAAAACCTGACAAAAAAATACGGAACCGAAACCTTAGCCTTATCTGACCTAAATTTTTCCGTAAAAGAAGGCGAGTTTGTTTCTGTCATCGGCCAGTCAGGGGCGGGAAAGTCCACCCTGCTGCGTTGTATCAACCGCATGATCGACGCCACCGAGGGAGAAGTAATCTTTGCCGGTGTTAATATGTGCAAGCTGGATAAAAAAGCATTGCGCAAGCAGAGAAGAAAAATCGGGATGATTTTTCAGCATTATAATCTGGTAAACCAGCTTACAGTCATTGAAAACGTCCTGCACGGCAGGTTGGGCTACAAGTCAACACTGGCCGGTGTTGTGGGAAGTTATACTAATGAAGAAAAACGGCAGGCTTTCGAGATTATTGACATGTTGGGCCTTACAGAGCAGGTTTATAAAAGGTGTGACCAACTGAGCGGCGGACAGAAACAGCGGGTGGGTATTGCCAGGGCCTTGATTCAGAACCCGAAACTACTGTTGTGTGATGAGCCTATTGCTTCTCTGGATCCTAATGCATCCAAGGTTATCATGGACCATCTGCGGAATATATCTACCAAACTGGGCATTACCTGTCTGGTAAATCTTCATCAGGTGGATGTGGCTTTGAAATATGCGGACAGGATTATCGGCATCAATAAAGGTAAAATTGTCTATGACGGTCCCCCTGACCTGACAGCCGAGCAGATACACATGATCTATGGCTCCCAGGCAGGAGAATTGATTATTGACATTGGAGGAAGAAATGAGAGTTGAAGCTTTGATAAAAAGAAGGAGAAACAATTTGATATTCTTTGCCGTTTTGCTGGCTGCAACCTTGGTTTCCATTATTATTACCGAGTTTGAAGTCACCAAAGCCTTTACCAGTATCCCCAGAGCTATCGGCTGGGCGGTCAAGAGTTTTTATCCCAATGCCAATTCATTGGAGAAGATACCTAAGATACTGGTCAAATTAAGAGAAACCGTGTTATTGTCCATTGCATCAACGACAGTGGCCGCCATTTTTGCCGCTTTTCTGGCCTTATTCGGTTCTAAAACAACACAGATAAACAGCTTTTTAGCTGCAGTGAGCAGAGGTATTGCGTCCATTTTCCGTAATATACCCGTTGCGGCCTGGGCGCTGATATTACTCCTTTCCTTCGGGCAAAGTTCCCTGACAGGATATTTTGCCCTGTTTTTTGCAACCTGGGGGTTTCTGACCCGGGCTTTTATGGAGACCATAGACGAGGTCGGCAGTGAAGGAGTGGAGGCCTTAAAAGCCGTAGGAGCCAGCTATTTTCACATTATTTTTCAGGCAGTTATACCGTCAAGTTTGCCTCAGATGATTAGCTGGGTGCTGTTCATGGTGGAAACCAATATCCGCAGTTCCACCCTGGTCGGTATTCTGACCGGTACAGGTATTGGATTCATCTTTAACTTATACTATAAAAGTTTTCAATACAATGCAGCCAGTCTGGTGGTGGTCTTCATCATAATATCTGTTCTTGTGATTGAGTACATTTCAAATTATGTTAGAAGGGTGATACTATAATGAATTTCAGTGAAACGTTAAAATCCCTCTGGGTTCAGTCCCCTGGAAAGAGACAGGGGATTGCAGCAAAAAAATATATAATCAAAAGAGCCAATAAAGCTTCTATAGTAATGAATATTACCCTGATTTCCTTAGCTATCCTTACAATTTACGGGTTTTTCACCTTTGAATATAAAGATGTTAAGATTCTGGAAGTTATTGCGGCAACCGCCGCCAATTTCAAGACCATGCTTTTGGAGCCCAGGTTTAACCACTTTGATTTAAGTAAAGGACTTTACCAGGTAGGAGTTACTTTAGGGCTCGCTTTTCTGACAACATTAATCGGAGGTTTCATTGCCTTATTTCTGGGTCTTCTGGCAGCCCAGAATCTGTCTTCTCTAATAGTGTCCAACATAATTAAAGGCTTTGTGGCCTTTGTCAGAGCGGTGCCCACCGTTCTATGGGTATTGATTTTTGCAGTTGCAGCAGGCCTGGGAAGTGTTGCGGCTGTTATCGGTATGACTTTCCATACGGTAGGTTATCTGATCAAAGCCTATTCCGAATCCTTTGAAGAAGTGGATGCAGGGGTTATCGAGGCTCTAAAGGGAAGTGGGGCCAATTGGTGGCAGATTGTCTTTCAGGCGGTTATACCTTCTTCGGCCACTTACTTGTTATCCTGGACCTTTATGCGTTTTGAAATCAACTATATGAATGCGGTTGCCATGGGAGCCGCAGCCGGGGCGGGAGGAATAGGCTATGAACTGTTTATGGACAGCAGCTTTTATTTTGATTTACGGGAAATTGGCCTGATAACTTATTTTATTCTGGCCATAGCAGTTATGCTGGAATTTATATCTATTAAACTGAAAGTAAAACTGAGAGAAGACTAGCAATGTAAGGCTATGTATTCTCTAAGGCTCAAAAATATGCCGGCACATAGTTGATGTCCTGCTTTGGAGAGATGGAAATTTTATATCAATATGAAGGAGCAAACAAAAAGTATCATATAGCATTAACTTTAGCCCATGAAGGTTATCACGCATGGCGAATGAAGGAAGGCAAAATGACATCGAATGATGAAAAAGAAGAATGGCTGGCGGTGCAGACCGAAAAAGAAGTTGCTAAGTTAATAGATGCACCGCAAAAAATTAAAGACTGGCTGGAAGAAAAATTCGATACAAGATACTGGGAACAGGGTAACTAAACCCTGTTTTTTTATTGAAAGGAGTTGAGTATTATGGCATTAGATATAGGCGGAGTTGACACAACTAAGAAAAAGGAAGAGAAAAAGTAAAACCTGTAAAGTGGTGAAACAAATAATTAAGCGAAAATTATAGGTTTTCGTTAAAGGAAATAGGGAATAAATATAGACAGAAATGTGGAGAGGAGTTGGGCTATGGAGAGCAAGGTTTTAAGGATTAAAGATTTGGCGTGTCCGGACTGTGCGAAGAATATAGAGCAGGTGCTCAAAAGGAACAAGGGCATATTCAACGCTGAGGTTTCGTTTATGACGGGAAAGCTCACGGTGGACTATGACCCCGGTGTGATTAATCTGGACGATATTAAAAAAACGGTTGGAAAACTGGGGTATGAGCTGGCAGAATAGCGGCTTTAACCGCTATTTCTGCCGGAGGGGAGCACATCATGGGCAAGAAAGAGATCAGGTTAGTGATTCCCGTTGCAATAATAGTTATCGGTTGGCTGTCAAGGTATGCCGGCAGCCATCTGGTTTATGACAGCGCAATGATAGTGGCGTCCATAATGCTGGGATACGATGTTGCAAGGAGCGCCTTTGCGTCACTGAGGTACGGCGTCATAAGCATCAACCTCCTGGTATTTATAGCAGCCCTTGGGGGTATTTACCTGGGTGAATACTGGGAAGCAGCCGCCGTAACCTTTTTGTTTGTGTTTGGCTCTTACCTGGAGGCAAGGGCCTTTGGAAGGACCAGAAACGCCCTTGAAGCACTGGTAAAGGAAGTACCGACGGAAGCAAATGGATTGCGGGACGGGGAAACGGTCAAAATAGACATTTCTGATATCAAAGCCGGGGAAACCGTCGTAGTGAAGCCGGGGGAAAAAATACCGGTGGACGGAAAGATTATAAAAGGCCAGGCTGCCGTCTATGAAGCTACGATTACGGGAGAGTCCATGCCAAGGCTGAAAAAGCCTGGAGACAGCGTCTATTCCACCACGCTGAATACGGAAGGCTATCCGGTATCCATAGTATCGGCTATCGGCAACTTTAAATAAATATTGTGTTTTATCCGTGGGTTATAGGGTAATAGATATACTGTGATAATAATCGAAAGGAGGTTTTTTATGGAAAGCAAAACACTGAATAACTTGATGGCAGCCTTTGCCGGAGAGTCTCAGGCCAACAGAAAATATCTTGCCTATGCTGAGCAGGCGGAAAAGGAAGGATATAAAAACGCGGCCAAACTGTTCAGGGCAGCGGCTGCTGCCGAGACCGTCCATGCCCATAATCATTTGAGGGCGGCGGGCAAGATAGGAAGTACGGAAGATAACCTGAGAGACGCCGTGGAAGGAGAAATCTACGAGTTCAAGATGATGTATCCGGAGTTCATAGATGAAGCGAAAAAGGAGAACGATGTAAAGGCTTTGAGGTCGTTCAATTTTGCAAACGAAGTAGAAAAAATCCATGCTGAACTATATAAAAAGGCCCTTGCAAACCTGAGCAAAGACCAGGATGATGTCAGGTATTTCATATGTCCGGTCTGTGGTTATACCATTGAAAATGAGCCCAGGAAGTGTCCGGTCTGTGGAGCGTCTGCGGATAAGTTTGTTGAAATAGAATAGGCCCGGCAATCAAAAGGGGACATTCCATAAATTGGGGACATTCCGCGGCAAGGAATACCCGCAAGCAGCGGTGTGTCCCCTTTCCTTATATGTTTAGATTGTGTGCAAAGAAGCAAAATAATATATACGAAGAGAATATATACGAAGAGAAGTTGATAGTTAGCCAAAATTTAGGTATAATAGCATAGGTTAAACAAAAAAGGAGGAAATACCAATGAATGAAATCAAACTGGTAGTTTTGGAGCGGGATGAGACAGGCAGCGGTGGTGCCAAAAGGACCAGGAACGAGGGATTTGTTCCCGCGGTTTTGTACGGAAAGGATAATGACGGCCAGCCGGTAAAAATTGAAGTAGCCAGCCTTAGGAAGCTTATCAGCAGGATGGGAAGCAGTGCAATATTCAACGCTGAATACAATGGGGAAACAAAGCTTATGCTATTGAAGGAGATACAGTCGGAGCCTATAAGCGGAAACCTGATACACGCGGATTTGCTGGAGATAGATGCAAATCAGACAATAACGACCACAGTGCCCCTTGTCGCAGTGGGGGTGGAAGGACTTGCCGGGGGTGTGATTATGCAGCAGATTCTCAATGAAATTTCTATAAGCTGTCTGCCAAAGTATGTCCCGAAGATGATTGAATTTAATGTTGCCGGAATGGAGCCGGGCCAGGTTGTTCATGTATCTGATCTGGATATAGACGGGAATATAGAAGTAGTAACAGCGCCGGGAGAAGTGGTGGCAACCATAGCTGAAACCAGGGCTGTTGCGGAGGATGAAGAAACAGAAGAGACAGCTGAAGAAGCTGCAGAAACCGCAGAGGAAGAATAATGAATTAGGCAATATTGTTAAATGCAGGCCGCCGGGCAATCGCGTACCGACACCCGGTGAGGCGGAGGCCTGCCTTCCATACCTCAGGAACCAGGTCCATCTGATTAAGTCAAAAATTATTGTATGTTTAGGAGCAACCGCAGCAAAATATATTATAGACGAAAATATAAGGATAACCCGGGACAGGGGACAATGGATGGAACGGAAAGGTTACTGGATACTGGAAACCTATCACCCCGCTGCCCTGTTAAGGGATGAGAGCAAAAAACGTCCTGCCTGGGATGATTTTAAAAAGATCAGGGCAAAGTTGGATGAGATGGGGTAAAGAACATGGAAGGTGATATGCAGATGGAAGATAAAGCCGGCCGGCTGACGGCTCTTGAGGTAAAATACAGGGAACTGCTTGAAAGCTATAAACCGGTGGTGTTGGGTGAAGGCAACCCCGAAGCGGATATTCTCATGATCGGAGAGGCTCCGGGGAAAACCGAGGTGGAGTTGAAACGCCCGTTTGTGGGACAGGCCGGCAGGAATCTGGACGAATTCCTGGAAGCGCTTGAACTGAAAAGGGAGGACCTGTACATCACAAACGCAGTGAAGTTTCGTCCTACAAGGGTAAACGCAGATACGGGAAGCATCTCTAACAGGGCTCCCACGGCAAAGGAGATAGAGATTTTCCGCCCACTTCTAATGGATGAGATAGAAACAGTAGCTCCTTCTGTGGTCGTAAGTCTGGGAAACATCCCACTTTTCTGCCTCATAGGGAAGAACACCAGGATAGGCGATGTCCATGGAAGGCCTATGGAACTCGGACAGAGGATACTGTATCCTCTATACCACCCGGCTTCAATTATATATAGAAGAGAGCTTAAAAGTGTTTATCGGGATGACCTCGCACGGCTAAAGGTACTGCTCGAAGAACAGCTCAAAAGAAGCCCCTGAGTGCAGTTTATGCACTCTGTTCTAGTTGTTTGCCAGCACAGTGCGGCTTCCTTCATGCCGCTCTATGTTATATCCAAACCCCTGCAGTACATATCTAAGGGGCAGATAAGTGCTTCCTTCAACTATTGCAGCTTTAGTATCCATGTCCACCCTTTGTCCACTAACTGTTATATGCTCCATATCTATGGGAATTTCAATATGCACGTTCTATCAAAATATGCACCTTCTTTTCGTACTTGTCCCGGGGCATCGCTTCGGCTTCCTTACAGTATCGTATATGGCTTTGAGTAGGCTGAGTTCATCCGTTGTATCCATATTTATCTTCCATATCATAACTCCTGAGCCATACTTTAGGGCAAGCCTCGTTTTTTCTTCAATCGCATTTATTCTGACGTTAAAACATGCCTGAAGGTTCCGGTATGTTTATTAAGCCTTGTATATGGAAAAACTAGAACCATATAAAGGTTTAAGGGAGGAGAAAAAATTGAGTCAAGCCTTTCTGAACGGACAGTTCAGAAGTGAAATCGGCAAAGGGCCCGTGAACAGGCTTAGAAACGACGGATGGGTGCCCGGCATAATTTACGGACATAATATAGATAACGTTCCTGTGGAGGTAGGCAGCAAGGAAATAAACAGGATTTTGCGCTACTACGGAGAAAACTCGCTGGTTGGTATAGACATGGGCTACGGCGTAAAGAGGGTCCTGATTAAGGAAGTTCAAAGGGATCCGGTGACACGTCAGGTTTTGCATGTGGATTTTCAGGAAGTCAGACATGACCAAATGATCAAAACGGTTGTACCAATAATACTTATCGGTAAAGAAGTCATTGAAAAGAACGGATTAGTTCTACAGCACCAACTGAGAGAGCTGGAGGTTGAATGTCTTCCGCAGAACCTGCCGAAGCTGGTGCAGGCAGACGTATCTTATATGAATATCGGAGAATCTATGACAGTGGCCGACATTGAGATCAGTGAAGAGATAAGCATACTAAACGACGATAAGGAGATTATCGCAAGCCTTATACAGATAAGGGCTGCGGAAGACCTTGACGAAAACGGCGGAGAAGAGGAAGGGCACGATGAGGCTCTCAAGGATGCTAACAAGGATAGGACAAAGGATTCAGCCAAGGAGAAAGTTGGAACGCAGAAATATAATAAGGAAGTTTTAAAGAGTTAAACTCTTCTCGCAATCTGGGACAAAAAACCTGTTGCAGGATAGACAGAGGATGTGCTAATATAGGATTTGCCGCTGCGAGGAGAAAGCAGTGGCATTGAAGGAAAAAATAAGTAGTTGACACAGGAGGGAGAGCTGTGTTAATATATAAAAGTCGCTGCCGGGTGAGAAAAGGCGGCGACGTTGCACCTTTTGACAACTGAACAGTGCGAAACAAGCCAAGCAAAA
>JABVCK010000011.1 GCA_013540605.1 Bacillota bacterium | reverse complement strand
TTCCGCCAACCAGCTTCTTGCAGGCCTCGCGCTGCTGTCCATAGCCGTATGGCTTAAAAAGTCTGGTAAAAATTACAGCATGTTCACAATACCAATGACCTTCATGGTCATCGTAACGGTACTTGCTTTGATACAGCTTATCCAGATCAACCTGGCCGCTGCCAACTATATCCTGGTAGTATTCCCGGTACTGCTGCTGATACTTGCAGTTATACTGGCAGTTCAGGCTTATAAGATACTCGGCAGCAAAACAGAAGCTCCACTGGGAAAATAGGTGACTGACATTAATAATTGCAGGGGCTGTCTCAAAAGAGGCAGCCCCTGCAATTATTAATCAGCCTATTATTTCCTCTTCGTATACCGTTCCAAAATCCCCCGTATCTGGTATTACCATGGAAATCTGAGTTCCCCGGCCGAATTTGCTTTCAATTCTCAGGCCGTGGTCCATCCCGTACAGGTTTTTCAATCTCCTGTCAATGTTTCTCAGCCCGATGCGCTTGTTCAAACCTTCGGTCTCCTCATTAAGCATAAGGCTTTCCGCATCAAACCCGATGCCGTTATCCCGGACAAATATATGAGTGCCTTCAGGACACCCCCTTGCACCGATAATCACGGTGCCACCTTCCTCCTTGGGCGTCAGCCCGTGCTTTATCGCGTTCTCCACAAGGGGCTGCAGCAGCAGCGGAGGGATTGTACAGTTAAGGCCTTCTTCGACCTCAAACACTACGTTAAGCCTGCTTCCAAACCTTGCCTTTTCTATGTTCAGATAAGACTTGATGTTCTTTATCTCGGTATAGAGGTCAATGTCCTCCCCGCAGTGATTCAGATTGTTCCTGAAGATATCCCCGAGGTCTATCAAAAGTTTCCTTGCTATTTCCGGACTGATGCGGCAATATGATACTATAGTATTGAGTGCATTGAACAGAAAGTGGGGATTTATCTGGGCCTGCAGCGCCTGGAGTTCTGCCTTGGACAGAAGTCTTGCCTGCTCATCGATCTTGCTGAGTTCCAGTTGGGTCGAAAAAAGCTGGGCAAGCCCCATCGCCAGTTCAGCTTCCACCCATCCGATACTGTCTTTCCCGTTCTTAAATAATATCAGGGTTCCTATAATATTATGCCTCTCCCTCAACGGCACAACGATAGCCGTCTGGCCCATGCCATTGGAACCAACGGTAGTCACAACGGTGTGTTTGCCCGTCATTATGGAATTGATTATTTCTGCGTCTTCTATAGCATTGTCTGCATACAGATTGGTCCGGATATTTCCTGAATATGAAAGCACTGTTTTTCTATCGGTTATAGCTACACCGTCTATATCAGCCATCTCATGGATAATCTTTGTTGTTCTCAAAGCGGATATGCTGTTCAGTCCTTTTCTCAGGAATGGAAGCGTTCTATTTGCTATGTTAAGGGCCAGCTGGGCATTCATGGCCGCCGTTTTTTCCTGTTCACCGTATATATTGTTTACAAATATTATTGACACCATCATCCCCATTGAATTTATCGCGGTCATCGGCAGGATAATGATCTTAACAAGGGCAACTGCCGTTGAGAAAGGGGTAGCTATGGCCAGTATGAGAAACATCTCTATAATCTCTGCAATAACAACGGCGGATACGGGATACCAGATATTTATCATCTTGTTGCCGACTTTTTTGTGGAGGTAACCCCCTATCGCCCCCTGTATAACTGTCGAAATTCCGCATGCAAGGGCTGTAATGCCTCCAATATCTATGACCCACCTGTGAAATCCTGCAATCAGCCCTGCGCCCAGGCCTACAACCGGCCCACCCAGTATCCCGCCTATCATCACGGCAATGATTCTGGAATTTGCAATTGAACCCATTACCGGAATGCCGTAATAGGTTCCCATAATACCCATGCCTCCAAAAATAAGGGAAAGTATTATCCTTTCGGAAAAGGAGATATCCTTCTTCAATATAAGCTTTTTGAAGACTCTTACCCTGGAAAGAAAGAACACGAGCATTATGAGTATACCGAGTTTATTGGCAAGATTATCGATTACTTCTAATATCATGCAAGCACCCTCTCAAAGTTTAAAGTATCCATCTAAATACTTATTCCACAGAAAACCGTTTAATCCTTTTACAATATGTAAGTTTTTGCTCTCTATAACGTATATTCCTGAATATTTCCCTGGCTATCCAGGAAAACCACCCTTTCTATCATTGCATTTCTTATCATCCTGCTGCACAGGAGGCATGGTTCCCCCGAAGCAAAGCTGCCGTCCGAATTAAACCCGGCGATATATATGGCTGCTCCTTTCATTTTTACCGGGTCACCGTTAATAATTGCATTCTGCTCGGCGTGCACACCGGCGCACAGCTCATATCGCTCTCCTTTGGGAACTTTCAAGCTGTCTCTGACACACCTGCCGGTATCAATACAATTAACTTCTCCCCTTGGAGACCCGTTATATCCGGTGCTTACTATCACCCTGTCCCTGACAATCACAGCGCCGTAGCTGCGCCTCATGCACGTTGAACGTTTGGAAACAACCTGGGCGATTTCTATAAAATATTCATCCCATGTTGGCCTATTCTGTCTATTATTGGGCATTTCATCTCCCCCCTCAGCCTGTTTATTGAATGCAATGGCTAATTCCATTAAATTATACAACCGGCATGGCACGAAATCAAGAAATGCCGGAATGCACCTGTGATTCTCAATCACAAACTGATATACTATAGTTATCAGTTATCAGATGACAGACGTCAGAAATCAGCTGTCAGATGCCAGTTGTCAGTGTATGGGGTAAAGCATAGTACCAGTTACCAGTTGCTAGTTATCAGTTGTCAGACATCAGGGAAGTGCTTATTGGGCAAAAACCCAAAAGCATAACCCTGATACCTGTGATCTGTTAACTGATAACTAAGAACTGAATTATTGCACCTGTGTCCGTGAACTACGAACTGTAATCTGGGAACTGAGAACTGGGAACTAAAAACTGAGCTATTGTGCCTGCGATCTGCCGACTGCGATCTACTTTGTATATTATTCCAAATGTATTTGTATGAAATTTAAACGTTATTGCTTTAGTTGTTCACATTATAAACAGGAACCTCGGCGCACTGCTGCCGGGCAAATTCATAAGCATCGTGAAAGGGCTTGAATTTACATGGGTTCAGCAGATTTCTCATTAACACGCCGGAGGGTTTAAAGATGGCATAAATTTTGCGTGCGATTTTATATAACTGAAATTAATACAGGTTTTGTTTAGGAGGGATGCAAATGAGCGTAGCCTGCACATAGAAAAGTTCATATGCTATAGTTTGAATGGTTTAATACGAAACAAAAACCAAGATTATTCGAAATCAAACAACCAGCAAAAGTACCATAATAACCGGGTACTTTTTTATTTTACTGTTGGGAGGCAAAAATATGAGAATTGAACAACATCCGGTTTTGTGCTTTGAAAGGGGTAATAAGGTAAGCTTCACCTTTGATGGAAAACCGATGGAAGGGTATGAGAATGAAACAATAGCTGCAGCGCTTCATGCTTCCGGGGTAAAGATATTGAGCTATTCCAGTGAAAAGAACCATCCCCGAGGCTTTTTCTGTGCAATCGGCAAGTGTTCGTCCTGCTTCATGACGGTGGACGGAGTGCCGAATGTCAGGACATGTGTTACCAAGCTGAGGGAAGGCATGAAGGTGGAAACTCAACGAGGGAAAGGTGAGTTGCTATGAGACAGAAAAACATAAAAACAACGGACGTTTTAATAGCAGGGGGAGGCCCTGCGGGACTCTGCGCCGCGCTGGCTGCAGCCTCCCTGGGAGCAAAGGTGGTTTTAATCGATGAAAATGAGGTGCTGGGCGGTCAACTGGTGAAACAAACACATAAATTCTTTGGTTCAGAAAAACAGTACGCAGGAA
Organism: Bacillota bacterium; assembly: GCA_013540605.1. Lineage (GTDB taxonomy): Bacteria > Bacillota > Clostridia > Ch29 > Ch29 > Ch29. The sequence continues at coordinate 43,008 of JABVCK010000011.1, read as the reverse complement.
CCAGGGGCATACACATAAAGGATATACTGATTTCCGAAGTAGAAGCCAGCTCCAGCATTGAAGTAATAAATGATGCAACGGTTATGGGCTATTATACCGAAGACGGTATAGTAACCTATATTAAGAACGATGATTTCTACAAGATTAAACCGGGGAAAGTCATATTCGCAACCGGAGCTTCCGAAAGGATGCTGCCCTTCCCGAAAAACGACCTGCCGGGCATCTATGGTGCCGGCGGTGTCCAGACCCTTATGAATGTATACGGCATTGCCCCCGGAAACAATGTATTGATGATAGGAGCAGGAAACATCGGGCTAATAGTGTCCTATCAGCTAATCCAGGCCGGGGTGAATGTACAGGCCATCGTAGAAGCCATGCCGAAAATCGGGGGTTATCTGGTCCATGCATCAAAGATAAGGAGGGCAGGGGTACCGATATATACCTCTCATACCATTAAGGAAGCCTACGGACAGGATGCGGTAGAAGGAGCGGTAATCTGGGAAGTCGATGAAAAATGGCAGCCGATTCCCGGAACTGAAAAAGATATAAAAGCTGACAATATATGCCTTGCAGTCGGCCTTACACCGGCCACAGAGCTTCTATGGCAGGCCGGCTGTGAGATGAAATATGTGCCTGAACTGAGCGGACACGTTCCGGTGAGGAATATGTACCTGCAAACCACCCTTGAAGACATCTATGTAGCAGGCGATGCGGCAGGGGTTGAAGAGGCCAGCAGCGCAATGGTTGAAGGAAGGCTGGCAGGATACAGCGCAGCTAAAAACCTTGGCCTGGGTAAGGACAGGGCTGATGCCCTCATACAGGACGCCCTGGACGAACTCAGCTCCCTCAGGGAAGGTGAAGTAGGAGCAAAAATACGTAAGGGTTTGGAGAAAATTATTGTTTAACTATATTTTCGTAAATGGAGGAAGAAAACATGTTGATTAGAACAGGTATCCCTACACCTGAACAGATTGAAAAAGTCATGCCAAGTAAGGAGAGGTTGACTCAGGGTCCTGTTGCAGTGATAGAATGCTTCCAAAGCATACCTTGCAACCCCTGTGCTACCTCATGTCCTACCGGGGCGATACTGCCCTTTGATAATATTAATGACCTGCCTAAATTCGATGAGAATAAGTGCACCGGATGCGGCATCTGTGTGAGCAGCTGTCCGGGACTTGCCATTTTCATCGTTGATGAAACCTATTCTGAAAGTGAAGCCCTGGTAAGGATTCCCTATGAATACTTGCCGGTGCCCGAAGCCGGCAGCGTTGTAGATGCTACGGATAGAGCCGGACAGATTGTCTGCAAGGGTAAGGTCGTCAAGATATTTACATCCAAAACACAGGATAAAACAACCGTTCTCTCCATAGCAGTGCCGAAGGAGTACTCTATGACGGTCAGGGGTATAAAAATCCCTAAGAAAACCGAAACAGACGATATATGCATATGCAGATGCGAGGAAATTTCCCTTGAGGAGCTGCGGGAAGTAATCAAGCAGGGTTACACTGACTTTAACGAGATCAAGAGGAAACTCAGGGTGGGCATGGGACCTTGCCAGGGAAGAACATGTAGACCGCTGATACTCAGAGAAATCGCCATGGTTACCGGCCGGCCAATGGAAGATATAGATCTGACGACATTCAGGCCTCCTACCAAGCCCATAAAAATATCTGTGATTGCGGGGGATGGAAATGAAGAATAAAGCTGATGTAGTTATTATAGGTGCAGGTGTACACGGTCTCGCCGCCGCCTTTAACCTTGCCAAAAAGGGTGTCAAGGACATCGTTGTGTGTGAACACAAATATATTGGTTATGGCGCAACGGGCCGTTGTGCCGCCGGGGTACGTGAGCAATTCGGTCTGCCCCTTACAATACAGCTTGCAAAGAACAGTATGGATGTAACGGTAAATTTCAAGGAGCTTTACGGCTACGATATAGAATACACCCCCGGCGGTTACCTATGGCTGCTGTATGATGAAAAGGACGTTGACCTGTGGAGGAACAATATAAAGCTCCAGAACTCGCTGGGAGTTAATTCCGTACTGCTCGATGTTGATGAGATAAAGGAAAAATATCCCTACGTAAACGTCAAAGGAGTGCTTGCCGCAACCATGAACCCGAGGGACGGTTACGTAAACCCCTTCAAGGTCCTATACGCTTACAAGGAGATGTGCGAAAAGGTAGGTGTGGAAATTAATTCATATACCACAGTAACCGGGATTAGACGCGAGAATGGTAAAATAACCGGTGTGGAGACCGACAAGGGAAATATTCAGACTGATACCGTTATTTCATGTGCCGGGCCTTATTCCAGAAGGGTAGGGAAAATGGTAGATCTTGACCTGCCGGTATACCCGCAGAGACACGAAATGCTCGTTACCGAGCCCATTAAAGTATTCTTCCCCTGCATGGTAATTACAGGGCCATGGTACGCATTCCAGACAAAGCCCCATGGGAGTGTGCTTATGGGAATAACCTTCCCGGATGAACCACTACATGACGACGTGCCGTCTTTACAGCCGGCTTCGAGCTGGCGTTTCCTGGAAGAAGCCTTGAAGGTGGCAGTAGACATTATGCCGGTGCTTAAGGATGTGTCGGTTGTAAGACAGTGGGGCGGATACTATGACATGACCCCGGACGGGCAGCAGATAATAGGCGCCGTACCGGAAGTCCCAGGTTTCTACCTGTCCTGCGGTTGGAGCGGCCACGGTTTCCAAATGGGACATATTACAGGGAGACTCCTTTCCGAACTCATAGTAGACGGTACAACTTCCATAGACATCAGCAAGAGTGACCTCGGCAGGTTTGCGCGCGGAGAACTCATCCCCGAACCGGGAATAATAGGATAGAAGTTACCAGGTGCTAGGTACAGGTGCTAGTTCGTAGTTCGTAGTTGGTAGATCACAGATCACAGATCGCAGATCACAGTTCACAGTTCACAGGCGCCGGACCAGGCCTTTGGGTTTTACCCTATAGCATTGCCCTGACGTCTGTCATCTGTCATCTGATAACTGAAAACTGAAAACTGAAAAAAGATTTTATTAAAAGGGGGATATATGGATGAATTTTATAAATAGCATACATGTCGTAGACTCGCATACTATGGGCGAACCCACCAGAATCGTAGTCGGCGGCATCCCGCCGCTTCCCGGAAAAACTATGGCTGAGAAAAAGCAGTATTTCGAAGAAAACCTGGACCATATAAGAAGAGCAATAATGCAGGAACCCCGCGGCCACAATGATATGTTCGGAGCAATAATTACACATCCCGCTTCTCCGGATGCGGACCTTGGAATACTGTTTATGGACTGCGGCGGATGTCTGAACATGTGCGGGCACGGCTCAATAGGCATTGCCACAGTTGCAGTGGAATGCGGCATGGTTCCGGTAAAGGAACCCTTTACCGAGCTGACCCTTGATTCTCCGGCAGGGCTGGTAAGAGCCCGGGTGAAAGTGGTTAACGGTAAAGCCAAGGAGGTTTCTATTGCAAACGTACCTTCCTTCCTTTATTTGGAAGACCTTGAGATAGAGGTGCCGGAAATAGGCAGGATAACCCTTGACATATCCTTTGGCGGCAATTTCTTCGCAATAGTAGATGCACAGCAGCTGGGAGTCAGGGTGGATCCCGCCAACTCCGGCACGCTCCTGAAACTGGGGATGAAGATAAGGGATATTGTTAATAGTACCGTCAAGGTGCAGCACCCTGAAAGCAAGCATATAAACACAGTGGATATCGTGGAAATCTATGATAAACCTTCGCACCCCGATGCGCACGCTAAAAATGTTGTGGTGTTTGGCCAGGGCTCCCTTGACCGGTCGCCCTGCGGCACCGGAACCAGCGCCAAAATAGCCACACTCTTCGCAAAGGGCAAGCTGAAGGAGAACCAGGATTTCATTTACGAGAGCATTACGGGCACCCTTTTCAAGGGCAGGGTCATAGGCACTACCAAAGCCGGCAGCTATGATGCCATCACTCCCGAGATAACCGGCAGCGCTTATATAACGGGATTTAACCACCTTGTGATTGATCCCGATGATCCTCTGAAACACGGATTTTTCCTGAAGGATTATTAGCCGCTGCCCATGTCGGGCGAACTGATAAAAGGGACTTTCCGGGAAGTCCCTTTTATCATCATGTCTCCTTGACACCCCTCTAATGAAAGGTATTCTTGGAGTTCATCTCATATTTATCCAGCAGTTGTCTCAACCTCTGGGATTGCAATCCTGTCTGCTCGGCAAACTCCTGGAAGGTCTCCTTCACTTCGTTATCGTCAACCTGTTTGGAAAACGTTTCAAGGTCCCGCACCCTTTCCTGCGTATCCAGGACCATCTTTAGCAACACATCCCGTGTATTCACATTAACACCTCCTGAAATAGCCTCTATAATATTTTCCCAAACAATTCATTTTATATGTATCATCCATGCCAAAGCAGCACTACAGGGGTTTATCCTCCAGCCAAAAAAAATAACCAGAGAGCCTGGTTATAAAGACAAGGGTGCGAGAATATCTACAAGATTTTTGATGATTCTTGCAGTAATCCCCCAGATGGTGTGTTCTCCGTACCTGTAAAAATGGACCGGATATGAACCGGATTTCCAATTATACCCTTGCCCGTTGGGAATCAGTTCATAGGGGAATCCTCTAACCGGCTCCATATGTACCCTAATATGATAGCTATCCGGTTCATTAGTCAGAAAATACTCAAGCGGTACTGTGAATATCCTGTCAACTTCACCGGGGTTTGGTCTGACATCCGTTATCGCGATCCCGTGGATAATCCCCAGATACGGATATATAGCATAATTGAATGGCGTAACGATATAGTCAAGGGGACCCACCAGTTCAATGCTTTCCTGTTTCAGCAATAGTTCTTCAGAGGTTTCCCTTACTGCAGCCTGTCCGGGTGTCTCTCCCTTTTCCACTTTGCCCCCCGGAAAGCTTATCTCCCCGGGCTGCTTGTTAAGGCTCGCAGCACGTACTTCAAACAACAGATGCAGGGAACCGTCTACCTCAATAAGAGGAACCAGCACTCCAAAGTCTGAATACCTGCCTTCCGGGTACGGCTCCCTTCCTTTAAACAGGTTTTTCAAAAGGTCCAGTTCCAATTCAACTACACCGCCTCACAATAATAATGCGGCCGGTATACCGGACACGCCGGCACATCATTTTCTGGTGCTGTTAAACTCATCCCTTATTCTGGCCAGAAGGTCCTTATCCGTAATTACCTCCACTGCCGTCAAAACCATTGCAGCCATCGTTTTTACCATGGAATCATAGGCCAGGGGGGTTTTTGTCGCCTGCGCAAATTCCCTTGTATGGCCCGCAGTCTCCTTCTCACAGATGCCGAAGTATGGATGTATAGTCGGAACGATATGGCTTACATTTCCCACATCCAGAGACCCAAAGCTCTCCCTTGGCCCCTCTATCCTTTCTACCCCTACTTCCCTAAGCCATTTGGTATAGGTCTCCGAGAGGATTTTATTGGTGACCAGGTTGTCATAGGACGCCTCATAATTGGATATTTCAAGTTCAGCCCCTGCCGCCATGGCCGCGCCCCTCGCACAGTTCTTCACCTTCTCTACCAGTTCTTCCAGATAGGTCTTTGTGGTAGCCCTGACGTAGAACTGGGCTATGGCAAGCTCCGGTACAATATTGGCCGCCTTTCCGCCCTCTGTTATTATACCGTGGATTCTTGAACTGGATTTGATATGCTCTCTAAGTGCGTTTATATTATTAAAAGTGTTTATTGCAGCGTCAAGGGCATTAATTCCATGCTCAGGATCCGCCGCGGCATGGGCCGCCCTGCCCCTGTAGGTGAACTGTATAGCCTGCATGGCAAGGGAAGCGCCGCTCATGTAGTGTTTATCGGATGGGTGGACTTCTATTGCAATATCTATTTCATCAAAGGCGCCCTTCTCGGTCATTTCAACCTTAGCGCCGCTGGTTTCCTCAGCAGGAGTACCGTATACTACCACTTTCCCGCAGTAATCCTTTAACAGCTTGCTTAGGGCTATCCCTGCGCCGGTGTTGGTGGTTCCCAGCAAATTATGCCCACACCCGTGCCCTATCCCGGGCAAGGCATCGTATTCGGATAGGTAGGCTATGGCCGGTCCCGGTTTGCCGCTGTCATATACAGCTTTGAAGGCCGTTTTTATTCCCATGTATTCTTCCTCTACTTCAAAACCGTGCTTTTTCAAAAGATCCACATGGGCTTTGCAGGCCATAAACTCTTCATAACCAAGCTCCGGGTTCTCAAGAATAAATTCGCTTACTTCAACAAGCTCTTGCTTTAGCTCCTGAGCAATATCAAGAACCTTATCAATCATCATTCATTACCTTCCTTCACCAATTCTTGTCTTCGAATAACCTTTCCCAATCTGTTCCTTAATATTACATTGTCCTTTACGGCAATTTTCCCGTTCAGAATCACATAATCGATACCCTTCGGCGCCTCAACCGGGCTCTCAAACGTAGCGCCGTCAATTATTACTTCAGGGTCAAACACCACAATATCTGCATCCGCGCCCTCTGCAATCCTTCCTTTTCCTTTAAGGCCCAATCTTGCAGCGGGCATCAGAGTCATCTTTTTGAGGGCTTCCACCAGGGTAAGCTCTCCCATGTCCCTTACAAACCTCCCCAGGACCCTGGGGAATGTCCCCGCACCCCTGGGATGTCCCTGCCCTTTGCGGTAGAGGCCATCGCTGGCTACCATTACGAAGGGCGCCTTGATTGCCTCTATTACCTCGTCTTCATTCATAACAAACGCCACAACCAGCATTTCGGGGTATTCCTTTCTGACTCTGCGGAACAGCTCCTCGTCGCATCTCATTCCCCTATAGGGCTCTTCGGTCAAGAGAATGGCATCATAGGATTTGTTCCATAGTTCAAAACACCCCTCGTCAAATACCGCCGAACCTATGAAGGTGCTGAAGGCATCGTAGGGATAACAATCGGCGCAGACATCCAACCCCTCATCAATGGCTCCCTGGATAACTTCAAGGGACTCCTTCATCATGCCATAGGCCGTACAGCTGCCCAAATGGGATATTATCATCGGAACGCCAGTTACCCGCGTCATATCTATCAGCTCTTTCACCGAGGTTATGGCGTATTCGGCATCCTTCCGGTAATGGGCTGAAAGGATTATGTCGGTGCCCTTAAAGGGCTCGCACAGTTCCACCGCTTCCTCAAAATCTATCCCCGGGCAATACTCCAGACCGAAGGAAAGACCTATCGCCCCTTTATCAACTGCCTTTATCGCAAGGTCCTGCATTTTTTTGATTTCCTGCTCTGTCGACCTCCTGTATGGGTCGTCGTTTCCAACACTTCTGCGTAAAAAGTTGTGACCGATAAAGGACAAGTAGTTTACCGGGGACCCGTTTTTATCAATATGGCTGAAAAATTCATCAACGCTCTGCCTGTTGTTGCCGCAGTTGCCGGCAACGCATGTGGTGGCGCCCATAAGCAGCATCCTGTTTGCAATGTCATATTCATCGCCGTTAGCACCGTCAGCAAGCACCTCTTCATGCATGTGTATGTCGATAAACCCGGGGGCTACAACCTTTCCTCCAGCATCTATGACCTCCCGGGCGCTTTCCTCACAGGCCCCCACACATACAATCCTGCCGTCCTTAATACCAATGTCCGATACCTTAAGCTCTCCTGTCTCAAAAACAGGTATCCTTCCGTTTACTATCTTGAGGTCCAACATGTCATTACCCCCTGTTCATAATGCAAACAGGGCATATGCCCTGTTTGCATTAATCATTTACTCCACAGAATTTTTGTATTACTCTCGTATAGATATCAACTGCTTTCTCCAGATCCTCGATACTTACTCTTTCATCCTTTGTATGTGAGTAAGATATATCTCCAGGGCCGACAACCACCGTCGGTATCTTTGCAAAGTTAGACAGCAGCGCAGCATCGGTCCAACCTCTTCTCCGGGTTATATCGGGCTCCCTCCCGATTACCTCCCTTAAGGATTCCCTAACAGCTGATACTATCGGGTCCTCCGGCGGTGTCATCAGGGGAAGGTGGTCAAGGGTGAGCATATTGTTTGGCATTCTGATAATCTCGGCGTCGAACTCCGGGTCCTCAGCCTTTATCCCATCTATAATATCCTGATACTCTTTGAGTACTGTCTCTACGGTTTCCCCGGGTATATATCTTCTGTCAATTTTTATACTGCAGCTGTCGGCAACGGTACTGGGCTGACTGCCTCCCGCAATGACACCAAAATTCATAACCGAGGGGCCCATATACTCGTTGTAACGCCCCTCAAGCTTAGGATACAGTTCTTCCTTGATCCTGTTGATCAAAACCGCTGCCTTTTCGATAGCGTTCACACCAAGATGAGGAACTCCTCCATGGGCTGCCTTACCTTTTATTACTATCTCCAGCCATTCCAGTCCCCTATGCCCTATGGCGTATTCATAGTTGGAAGGCTCCCCAACGATTGCACCGTCGGTTTTCAGCCCCGACTTCACAATATACTCGGTACCTTCGCTCCGTTCCTCCTCGCCTATAACACCGGCAAAGATCACGTCGCCTTTCAGCTTTGCTTCGGAACGCTTAAGCGCCAGCATTGACATAAGCATGCAGGCAATAGCGCCCTTCATGTCCACCGCTCCGCGCCCATAGATGCTTCCTTCCTTAATTTCGGCTCCGAATGGGTCAATAGTCATATTGTACGGCGGCACGGTATCGGTATGGCCATTTAACATAAGAGACCTCCCGCTTCCTTCGCCTCTCAGGTAGACGAGTACGTTGCACCTGTCTCCGTCAACTTTCTGTAGTTCAGCCTCAAGACCGTTCTGGCGGCAGAAATTATAGATATATTCTGCAACTTCCTTCTCCCGCGAAGGAACGTCCTTATGGCTGGGTATTGCGATTAGCGCCTGTGTCAGCTGCACCAGTTCATCCAGCCTGAAGAATTCTTTGACATCGTGCAATTTGTTCACCTCAGTTGTAAGGGGACGAAGGAATGTCCCCTTTTGATTAGAATGGTCCGTAACCTGTGAAATAGGCGATCAGCAGGAACACAGCACCCGAACCTATCCACATCAGCATAAGGGGTGCTATCCATTTTGCCCACCTGTCGTAAGAAATATTGGCAATAGACAGGTACGCCATCAATACAGCCGAAGTAGGAATTATTGAGTTTGTGAAGCCGTCACCGAACTGGTAGGCCATAACGGCTGTCTGTCTGGTTATACCAAGCAGGTCGGACAGAGGAGCCATTATAGGCATTGTGGTCGCAGCCTGGCCGCTTCCCGATGGTATGAAGAAGTTGATTATTATCTGAACAACGTACATCCCAAGTACAGATATTGCCCTTGGCATGGTCTTGATGGCTTCGGCAAGTGCGTATATTACCGTATCGATAATCAGACCGCTTTCCATTGTTACAAGGATTGCCCTTGCTATACCAACAACCAACGCGCCGAAGGTAAGAGCCTTGGCACCGGTAACGAATTCCTTGGCAATATCGCTGGGGCTGAGTCGTCCTGCAAGCCCTCCGAAGATACCCATTGCCAGAAATGCTGCGGCTATCTCGGTAATGTACCAGCCATTCTTGAACACACCGTATATGATGAAACCAAAGCCTATGACAATCACAAGGAGAACAAGCTTGTGTTTGCCTTCCATGACTGGAATGTTATCCAGGTCTATATGGTGTTCGCTGGCTGCCTGCTTCTCAAGATCCGCTACTACGCTTGCCTCGGGGTTTGCCTTAACCTTTTTAGCGTACCTCATAAGGAACCAGGTTGTGATTGCCAAAAATACTACCCATGCCGCCAGCCTGAGACCGATACCGGAAAACATCGGCAGCTGTGAGATACCCTGTGCAACACCCACGGTGAAGGGATTCATGAAGCCTGCGTTAAATCCGCACGCCGCGCCGAGGGTAATCATAGCAACACCGGTAATTGAATCGTATCCCAGCGCCCGCGCAAGGGCTATGCCTATGGGCACGAAGACAAGGGTCTCCTCTGCCATCCCAAAGGTTGCTCCGCCAAGGGAGAATATTATAAGAAACATCGGTATCATCAATGTTTCCTTGCCCGCCAGCGCCTTGGCAGCCTTTCCTATCCCGGCGTCAACGGCACCGGTAGCGGTGATTATCTGCATAGCTCCACCCACTATGAATATGAAGAATATGATGGATGACGCTGCGCTCATTCCCTTTGGAACATTCATGAACAGGTCAAAGAACTTAGTCGGATTTTTATCTACGTAGTGGAAGGACGCAGGATCAACAACGGTCCTCCCTGTGGCTTCGTCCTTAACCCTCTCAAACTGTCCTGCGGGAATCAGATAAGTGCCTATCGCTACTATTAATACGATTGAAAACAGTATAACGTAGGTATGAGGAACTTTAAACCTCTTTTTTGCTTCTGACTGTGCAGTCAAATAAATGACCCCCTTTTATCCATTTTTTTCTACTTACTTTTCTCATGCTTTCCCTGTGTTATAACGACGCCGAAAAGACTCAGAAGCCACTCCCTAAGCATCACCTCCATATAAAATACAGGTCGCAGGTACAAGATCAGATCGCAGTCGGCAGATCGCAGATCGCAGGTACTAGATCTTAGATCCTAGATCACAGTTCACAGTTCACAGACGCCAAGGTAGGTCTCTGGAGTCTTCATTTTGGCAGCCGGGAACTGACAACTGATATCTGGGAACTGTCATCTGGTCACTGATTAAGGTATCAACCTGCTTATTCTGTTTGCTCCATTGATAACTATGTCCTTTATATATTCAATATCCTCCCGGGATAGGGAGGCTTTAATCCCTGCCACACCGATGCATGCAACCACTTCACCCTTTGAATTTCTGACCGGCGCACCTATACCGATAGCGCCCTTCAGCCGTTCTTCGTCGCTCACAGCATAGCCCTGCTCTCTGATTTTGGCATATTCCTCAAGCAGTCTTTCAGGGTCAGTTATTGTATTTTCCGTCATTTTTTCCAGCTTGGTGGAATGGACAATTTCCCTGAGTTTCTCAGGAGGGCTATAAAACGCCATGATTGTTTTCCCATAAACTCCGCAGTGAATAGGGTAGAACAAACCCGGCCTGTAGCCCATTCTCATTGGTATATATGTTTCTATCTCATATATGTTGACTATTTTGTCGCCTTCCCGGATAGCATAGCCCGCAGACAGTCTGGTCTTCTCCGCAACCTCGTCAAGTATGCTGTGTATCTCATCCATGTACATTTCACTGTTGAGATAAGACGCTCCTATATTATAGGCCATCGGGCCAATCTTGTATTTTTTTGTTGATGAGTTCTGTAGTATTATCATCTCTTCCTTCAAAATATTGAGAATCCGGTGTACCGTACTCCTGTTAATCCCAAGGGCCTTGCTTATCTCTATTGCAGTAAACGTGTACGGTTCCTTTGTCAAAAGCTTCATTATCTCGATGGCTTTTTGAACCGAAGATATACTACTGAATTTCTCCATAGACCCCCTCCAACCAATGTCCATCATATGAACATGTGTTTACTATATGGACTTTATTAATTATATTCTCCGTACATCCAAAAAATCCTTCTATTTTTTGAATTTTTATTTAACTAAAACTTCATTTTTCAAGAGAGGTTATTTTATAGAAGAAAAGCGCCCGCTGCAAAAGGGCATAAACCCTTTTGAAGCAGACGCCGTTGCCTGCACTCATTTCATGCTCATCGAGAACGTTTCTTTTAATTACCGATTATTATATACTATTCAGATGCGGCAATCAAGCTATTTTTTCTCGACCACCACTGCTGTCCCCATACCCCCGCCAATACACAGGGTTGCAAGTCCGTACCTGCATTTCTGCTTCTGCATTTCATAAAGCAGAGTCACCAGTATCCTCGCTCCGCTGGCTCCTATGGGATGTCCAAGGGCTATGGCTCCACCGTTTACATTTACCTTTTCCATGTTGAATCCCAAATCCTTTGCAACGGCTATGGACTGGGCCGCAAAGGCCTCGTTGGCCTCTATCAGGTCCATTTCTTCTATGCTCAGTCCTGCCCTTTCCAAGGCCTTCCTAGTAGCGGGTACAGGTCCCGTTCCCATTATGGAGGGTTCTACTCCCCCCGACGCATAGGCTTTCACTGCCGCCAGGGGCTTAACGCCCAGCTCCTCTGCCTTTTCTTTGCTCATCAGTACCAGGGCTGCCGCTCCGTCGTTTATCCCCGATGCGTTGCCGGCGGTCACTGTCCCATCCTTTTTGAAGGCTGGCCTCAGCTTGGCCAGACCTTCTATTGTCGTGCCATGCCTCGGAAATTCATCGCTATCAAAAACCAATGTGTCTCCCTTCTTCTGGGGTATCTCCACCGGTACTATCTCGTCCTTGAATCTACCTTGCTTCTGTGCCTTTTCAGCTTTGTTCTGGCTTGCCACTGCAAAGGCATCCTGCTCCTCCCTGGATATGTTCCACTGCTCCGCTATGTTCTCTGCGGTTATACCCATATGGTAGTTATTAAAGGCACAGCTGAGCCCGTCCTTAATCATGAGGTCTTCTACCACTCCGTCACCCATCCTCAGCCCCCAGCGTGCCTTGGGTATAACATAGGGCGCCTGGCTCATATTCTCGGTGCCGCCTGCCACCACTATGTCATTGTCCCCAAGGAGTATCGTCTGGACCGCCAGGCTTACGCTCCTTAGCCCGGAGCCGCACACCTTGTTGACCGTCATAGACGGTACCTCGTTCGGTATACCTGCCCTAACCGAGCTCTGCCTTGCAACGTTCTGCCCAAGGGACGCGCCAAGAACATTCCCCATGATGACCTCATGCACCATCTCCGGTTTCACCTTAGCCCTTTTTAGGGCTTCTTTGATTACCAGGCTGCCCATTTCCACTGCGGATACACCCGCAAGGCTGCCTCCGAAATTGCCTATGGCCGTCCTGACCGCACTTGCTATAACGACTTCCCTCATATATAAACCTCCTTTGGTTGACAGTATTGTCCGTATAACCATATTATTGCAAAAATCCTGCCATTTTATCGCCAACCCAGGTCAAACTTTTTCACAGCTGGTGCAGTGAATTCAGAGCGCTGTTAAATGCAAATCCGCCTCAACCATATGCATTTCTGCATCGCATTCTAACGCTGCCTTCTCCCTCATGTCCGGCAAAGGGCTGTTATTCCCCACCTCTTCCTCTGCTCAGGACATCCACCATTACATCAAGGGGATATGTATTGAAAACATCCTGCTTACTCAACCAACCTTTCCTGGCTGCGTTAACTCCATATATGATATCTTTCAACCCCTCCAGGTTATGGGCATCGGGATTAATGCTTATCTTAACGCCCCTTTCCTTTGCCCTGCGGCACCAGTGCCATTCCAGGTCAAGCCTGTATGGATTGGCGTTAAGCTCGATAATTTTCCCTTTTTCCGCAGCAGCCTCTATAACGCTTTCGAGGTCAACGGGATAGCCTTCCCGCGCGAGCAGAAGCCTTCCCGTTGGATGCCCAAGCATTGTCACAAAGGGGTTTTCCAGTGCCCTTACGAGCCTTTTTGTCATGCTGTCCCTATCCATGGTAAAGTTCGAATGTACAGACGCAATAACAAAGTCGAATTTTTCAAGTATGCTATCGGGATAATCAAGAGACCCGTCGGGCAGGATATCGCTTTCTATACCGGCAAATATCCTGAAATCTCTAAGCTTTCCGTTCAGCCTGTCGATCTCTTCCCTCTGCCTCTTGATTTGGTCCTCCTTCAATCCTCCCGCATAATATGCGGACCTGCTGTGATCACTTATTCCTATATACTCGGCGCCGAGGGACCTGGCCATCTCAGCCATATCCTCTATGGATGCGCTCCCGTCGCTGTAAACCGTATGTACATGGAACAAGCCCTTTATATCAGCAGCTTCCACCAACGAAGGCAGGTTTCCCTCTTCCGCCGCTTCAATCTCCCCGGTGTTTTCACGGATTTCCGGGGGAATAAAAGACAGCCCCAGCGTTTTGAAAAACTCCTCCTCGCTGGCGCAGCTTACCCCTTCATCTCCATCTTCGCGGAAAATTCCGTATTCGTTTATCTTATATCCCATACCCTTTGACCGGTGTCTCATTGCGGTATTGTGTTCCTTGCTTCCGGTAAAGTGGTGCAGCGCAAAGGGGTATTGCTCAGGGGACACCACCCGCAGATCAACCCTTATACCGTTTTCGAGCAGCACTCCAAGTTTTGATGAGCCCCTTTCAACCGTCTTTTCAATACCGGGGAGTGCCTCAAACTTATCCATAATGGCTTCTGCGTCATAACCCGCAGCCAATATGTCTATGTCCTTGACCGTTTCTGATTTCCTCCTCAGGCTGCCTGCAGCGCTGATGTGCTTTACCTCTTCCTCTTTTTCCATAGCGCCGATCAATTCTTCAGCCCGGCTCCAGGCCTCGGGGTACAGGTATCTCCCCCTGTTCTTTTTCAGATACTGTATCCCCTCCAGCACTTTTTGCTGCGTCTTCTCGCCAAAACCGGGCAAATCCACCAGCCGGTTTTCAATACAAGAATACTCCAGCTCGCCCAGCGTTGTTATGCTGAGTTTTTCATACAGAGTCCTGACCTTTTTAGGACCAAGCCCCGGCACCTTTAATATCTCAAACAGACCTTCGGGAATCTGATTCTTCAGGTTATCATAATATCTTAACCGTCCCGTTTTCACCAGTTCACTTATCTTTTCATCGAGGGCTTTGCCTATGCCTTTAATATCCTTGAGCCTGTCCCCGGCAACAAGGTCGCCTATGTCCTCCTTCAGCAGTTCTACCGTCCTAGCGCCGTTATAATATGCCCGCGACTTAAAGGGGCTTTCACCGATAAGCTCCAGCATAACTCCGATTTCATTCAGTATACGGCTTATTTCCTTTCTATCCAAGTTAAAAATCTCCTTACTCTTTTATTATTCTCAAAATTTCCTCTATGGCCCTATCAAGGTCCATATTATGAATAATCAGATCCGACCTTTGCTTAATCCCGGAATTCTCAAACTTCTCCCTGTCCGTTTTAAGCCTGTTTACCACTTCATCAGGGGTATCGCCTCTTCCAAGCATCCTATCCCTCCGGGTTTCCTCGGGGACCTCCAGATACACAATTTTCACCTCATCGGGGAACATCTTTTTTAACCGGAGGGCGCCTTCGGTTTCAAGGACCGTTACACCATCCATGCTATCGCTTTTGGCAAGCCCGTAAAAGTTTCCTGAGTATTCCACCCATTCGATGAGTTTTCCCTGGGATTTCATCTGTTCAAACCCGTCCCCTGTTATAAATAGGTAATCCACCCCGTCTACCTCGCCGGGCCTTTTATCCCTTGTGGTAACGTTCATCAATCTGGGAACTCCGAAGCGTTCGGTCAGTATCCTCCTTACGGTAGATTTGCCGGAACCGGAAGGTCCGGTAATGACAAGAATCATAATAATCACCAGCCGTCAGGGTATTTAAAAAGATTATACCAAATAAGTAAATGCGAATCAAAGGGGATAGGCTTAGCCTATCCCGTATTAATTGGGGACATTCCGCGGCAAGGAATACCCGCGTAGCAGCGGTGTGTCCCCTAACATTATTCTCTATTTAGGCGCTTGCTGCTAACATATTTTTCTAGCAGCATCCCTTTACCCGGGCTTTATCAAACCTTTCTTCGATGTATTTCCAGTTGACCAGGTTCCACCACGCCTCTATGAAGTCCGCCCTTTTATTCTTATATTTTAAGTAGTAGGCATGCTCCCAGACGTCTATGGTCATTAACGGCACCATTCCCGGAATAAGCTGGTTCTGGTGCTTTTCTATTGCAAGTATGCTCAGCTTATCGTCATCCTGGGAGTATACCAGAAGGCACCATCCTGAACCTTCAACCGCAGCGGCTGCAGCCGAAAACTCTTTCCTGAAACTCTCATAACTTCCAAAATCACTGTCTATCTTTTCTGCGAGCTTACCCGAAGGCTGACCTCCACCCTTTGGAGACATATTCTCCCAGTAAAGGATGTGCAGGTAGTTCCCGGCACCGTTGAAGGCCAGCTCCCTTTCCCAGTGCTTAATAAGCGCAAAATCCTGCTTTTCTCTTGCTTCCTGGAGCTTTTCCAGCGCAGTGTTGAGGCCCTTAACATACCCGCTGTGGTGCATATCATGGTGTATCCTTACTGTCTCCTCGTCCATGTAGGGCTCCAATGCATTATATGCATAGGGCAATTCCGGCAAATTATATTTCATGAGATCTCCTCCTTGATTATAAACTAAATTATTTATACCCTTCCCACTGCTTTAAAAACATATCATAAAAATAATTACAGCATATACCATCTGTTTGTCCCATAGCTGTGTGAGAAAAAACGCAGCACGCTATCCAACAATCTGCCTATCGTTTTTCTCAATACACCGATCCCTCCGCCATAACCATGCCGGGCTCCTATTTCCCCACCACCGGCATATGGCTTTCCAGACCTCTTTTCCCGCATCTCCCCTCCTGCCCACTTGATACACATATAAATAACCTCCCTGCCTGTATCAGTTCGAAAGGGCAACCTAAATCTATCTATCTTTTTTGCCATTTTGTTATAAATATATTCGTTTAAAGGGAAAACATTTCCATATATCTCTATAGCTAATAAAAAAGCCTGCATCTAATCATGCAAGCCTTTGCTCTGACTGCTGGTCTGAACTTGTACCCGGCCCTTGGCAGGGTAATTTAACACGGAAGGCTGTACCCTTGCCCATTTCACTTTCGACCTCCATCCGTCCTCCATGGTCCTCAACAATTCTGAATGATACGCTTAAACCCAGGCCGGTACCGTTTTCTTTAGTGGAAAAAAACGGTTCTCTTATCTTTTCCAGGTGCTCATCGGGTATACCCTTACCGTTATCTGCTATAGTCAGCACCATTTCCTCATTTTTTCGCTCATATTCGGTCCTAATAAGCAGAACCGGATGCTCCACCCCATCCATCGCTTCTATGGCATTCTTACACAGGTTCAACAGCACCTGCTTTATCTGATGCTCGTCACACAGTACAGGCTCTTCCTCCGGTGCCAATTCAAAATCAAGTCTTACGCCTCTAAAAAAAGATGAACTCTGCATCATGCCCCTCAGGGACTCGATGAGTTCGTTTATGGATACCCTTGATAGAACAGGTCTCCCTGGCTTTGCCAGGGTCAGAAAACCGGTGATGATCCGGTTCACTTCGTCGGTAGCCCCGTCAATTTTCTGTGCATATTTTTTCACCTTTTCATCCTGTGCAACAGCGTTGAGAAGCTGGCTGCTTCCCTTTATAATAGCCAGGAAATTCTTTGTTTCGTGCACTATACCGGCACCCATCTGCCCAAGCAGGGCGAGCTTTTCCTGCTGCATGACAATCTCCTGTTGTCTTTTCAGGTCGGTTATATCCGAAGAAATACATATTGTACCGATCATCATACCGTCGGCGTTCAAAATAGGTGATGTGTTTACGAGGAGATGCTTCTTGTTGCCCTTTGGAGTAGTTATTGTAGCCTCTGATTTTTTCCCGCCAGGGTAGGCAGCATCGCAGCCGGGTTTCAATAGTGCTTTCTCGTTATAGTGCAAAACTTTTTTCAAGTCACCCACATCTCTGCCCAAAATATCCTCCCGGCACATTTCGGCAGCCATCTCAAAGGCCCTGTTGCACATCACAACCTTGCTATCATCATCAATCAAAAGAAGCAGGTTGCTCATGGCGTTCAGGATGGTCTGCGTCTGGAGTTGAAGGTTTTCTATCTCCTGCTCCTTATTAGCGTCGTTGAACAGCACCAGCACTCCATTGGTAATCCTGTAGACATTCAAACAAAGCTTAACCTTTCCCGTATCGGATGTAGTACAGGTTCTGACGTCCCTGAAAAATAATCCCGGCTTTTCGGGCATTAGCTTTTCCACACCATCATCGAAGACTCCGAACAATGCTTTGATTTGGTCCATTGTTCTGCCCAAAACATCCTCCCTTTTAATCCCCAGGATTGTCTCCCCCAAGCTGTTAATATATGATAGTTTAAGGTCATTGTTAAATGTAATTATCCCGGTAGGTATATCATTTAAAACCTCCATGACATATCTGCTGTTCTCTTCCAGTGTACTGTAGGGGAAATGCACAGCACTTACGAAAATACCCCTAAAAAGGTAGAAATACTGCGTGATTTTCAGCAGATGTCCCAGGAAATTGTGGTGAGAATCTATGGTCTTGAAAAGCATGAATGGGATTTCGGAGGATATGGCAAAAAGGAGTGAAATAAAAATGTACCTGTAGCATATCATAGTACTGTCGTTTATTCCGTTTCTGATATTGTATAAGCTCCCGATAAACAATAACACGACAGTAAATTCAAGTGCAGCTTTGGCCGCTGTCGCCCCGGATTCACCGATAAGAACGGGCATCACGCCGGGTATAAACCATACTGAATATGCTGTGACCGCTGTAACGGCCAGGGTTATCCCCAGGGCCGTCCATCTGTTCATACGCCGGGTTATAAGCTGCCCGGTACCCAGAAATATTACTACACTCTCTGCCAGCCGGCAGACTATCCAGAACCTGGCTGCCACATCCATATGGCCCGTCGGGAACGAGGACAAGCCGAGGAAAGTATACGTATGCAGAACATTCAGGAAAGCAACTGCAAAAAATCCAAAACCAATAATTACGTTGTCTATAGATGTCCAACTGTATGAATTCCATAGAACGAAAAAAGCAGCCAGCGCAATGAATATGCAGGAGCTTTCCATCAGGGTATGTGCTATGCCTGTATTTACCGCCCAAAGTCTTTTATAAAGGATATAAGATATTGCATAGTTTGCTATGAGCACCGGAACGAAATGCATTATCAAATGGGAAGGGGTTTTATTGTCCACTGAAATCTTCAAATCATCGATTTTCATAGACTGTCTTTACCTCCGCTGTGTTAAATCTTAAGCAGAGCTTAATAATATAATTATACAATAATATACAACTCCAACCAATGTAATTTTTCCCATTTGGCCATTTTTATCCATAAACTTTCATAAAAAACATACCCCCGGCTTTACTCGCCGGGGGCAGTTGCTTGTTTCTGGTTAAAGGATGGAAAACTGATGCTAAAAGTCGTTCCCTTTCCCAACTGGCTTGCAACATCAATCTTGCCGCCTTGCAGCTGAACCAGCTTTTTTACAATCACCAGTCCTAAACCACTCCCTTTTTCCTGCATGCAACCACCGCGCTGGTTTTTCACCCGGTAAAACCTGTCCCAAATGTGCGGCAGGTCCTCGGGTGGTATGCCAATGCCATTATCCATAATGGTTAGTATCACTTCACCTTGCCGGGTCTCCACGCCGACCCTGATGGTGCCATTCTCCGTGGCCGTGATAGCATTCTTCAGCAAATTCCTGATAATCTGTTCCATCCGGTCAACGTCCCCGATCACGATGGCATTTTCTGTTTTCTTCTCCAATAGAATCGAGGTATTCTTGCTATTAGCCACAGCCTCCATGGATATGGCTACTCCTTGTGCCAGAGCGGTCAAATCCACCGGCAGTTTTTCTACAGTAATATTGCCGCTTTCCAGTCGGCTTAATGCCAATATATCATCGACCAACCTGGTGATATGAACCGTTTGAGTGTAAATCGTGTCCAAATACCTCTCCAGTAAAGCTTCATCTTGCACCATACCGTCACGGATAGCCTCAACAAAGCCCTGAACAGCAGTTAGAGGAGTACGCAATTCATGCGATATCTCCGCAAACAGCCGGGCTCTTTCTTCTTCCATCCTGCGGCTTTCGGCCTGTATCTTCTGCAGTCTTACCGTCAATTTATTGAGTTGGCCGGCAAGGACATTGATTTCATCCAGAGGCTGGTCGTCAGCGCTCAAAACGTAACTCCCCCTGCTGATTTCCGCCACGGTGGTGGCCAAATGGGAAATCGGCTTGGAAATGTGCATGGCCAGGTAAACAGAAATGAAAATAATAATCACCAGTATGACCATTCCCCCGATGACCAGATACAAGCGCATTTTGTTTAAAGCAAGATCCAGATTGGATGGCTTTGCTTCCAGCAGTATGCCATTTTCAACGGCGTCTTTGTTGTTACCCATGGGAACAGCTGCAACAAAGATTGGTTGACCCGTTTCCTGGTCCACTGTCCGAGAAACCGCAGTTTCACCTCTACTGAGTATTTTCACAAATTTTGCATCTACCTTACTGCCGGGCACCATTTCCTGCTCCGCTGAAGTGTCCATAATATTTCCTTCCCTGTCAAAGACCGTTATCCTTGCGTCAAAGATATCGGCCAGAAATTTCAGCATGTCCTGCCTGCCTTGAGCCCGATCGCCTGTTTGTTCGGTAGGTACAACTCCCCATGCCTGGTCCGTTTGCTGGAGCAGAGCGAAGTTTACCCGTTTGGCCTTGCGCAGCAACTCCTGTTGGACCTGATCATAGGTTACCTGTTTCACTATAAAGCCGGAAAGCATCGACAAGGCAGTCAGACCAACAACAAAGGCTATCACATTGGTAAACAGTATCCTGGTGTAAATATTTTTATTGAATTGTTCCCTCAGCAAACGCTTGATCATGCGCCCAAACCTGCGCACAGCACGGATTGCCAACTGAAGCCTATCCCTTACCTGCCTTAGATATGTATTCACAACGTAGCCTCTCCCCCTTTAACAGGAGGCGTAAACTGATATCCCACACCCCAAACAGTTGCCAAGTATTCATGGGGCAGGGATGCCAGCTTTGTCCTCAGCCTGCGAATGTGAACATCCACCGTACGCTGATCACCGAAGTAGTCATATCCCCAGACAGTCGCCAGCAGTTCGTCTCTGGTGAAAACCCTTCGAGGGTATTGGGCCAGGTGATATAGCAAATCGAATTCCTTGGGAGTAACCTCCTTTTCTTCGCCATCGATCAAAACTCTCCTGGTATCAGCCTGAATTTCCAACCCCGGGTATTTCAGTTTCCAGTTGGCCACCGCGTCAACCTTTTGGGTACGGCGCAATACCGCTTTGATTCTTGCGACCAGTTCCCTGGGGCTAAAAGGTTTGGAGACATAGTCATCGGCTCCCATTTCCAGCCCCAAAACGCGGTCCGCTTCATCTCCCTTGGCTGTAAGCATGATGATGGGAATCATGCGTATAGCCCTTAAATTGCGGCACAGAGTAAGCCCATCCTTGCCCGGAAGCATGATGTCCAGTATTACCACATCGGGATTTTCCCGGTCGTACGTGGCCAATACCAGGTCACCATTGTTTACCCCAACGACTTCAAAACCTTCCCTTTCACCATACAACTTGACCAGTTCCAGTACATTTTGATCGTCATCGACTACCAAGATCTTGCCCAAATACGTCATTATTTCCCTCCTCAGCGGCCTTTGTTCCAATATTATCATATTGGTAGATGCCGAGAAACCCCTAATAATTCCCATTAACGCAAGTCCCCTTTAACAACCAGAAAGAGCTGAAAGGCAGTTGTCTCTCAGCTCTTTCCTATCTTCATTCCCCCAACACCAAGAAGTTTTTTGATCTAGTCCTTAGTCCTGGATACTTACAGCCGTTACGACTTTCGTTCCATCATAGTACTCTACAATAACCTCGGAACCGATTTTGTTAACCAATTGAACATAGGTCACGAAAGATTCGTCTACGAGAATCTTGCTCTTATCGGTGACCTCAAGTACTAATTCACCATCACTTTCGGTAGCGATCGTAACCGTACGGGCAGCGGCATCGACCGCCTTTAACGTACCGCTGGTAGTGGTAGTAGCCTGGGCTTCAGCCGCTTCCTCTTCGTCGGCGGGGACAGCTTCTTCTTCACCCACTGCTTTCTCTTCGCCGGCAGGACCAGCGGTATCGGTTACCCCAGCTTCCCCTTCCTGCTCGGTTTCTTCTCCTGCACCTACACCACAGCCGGCCAAAAAAACAGCGCCCAATATGAAAATCGCCAGTATGAACACAAACTTCTTGTTTTTAATCATGTTTGTTTCTCCTTTCCTGAGACTTTTAATTGCCGTCCCTAGCCATGTATCCTTATTACCCCAAACCCCTCTACTAATAACATACGAACTTTCCACCCATTATTAGGGGGTAGTCCAACAAAAGTACCATCTGCTTTCTGTTCATCCTTTTACCTCCCTCGCAGGGCAATTATATCGGAGGAATGTTATCCGTATTTTGCTAAACCTTGAAAATATTTTTCGAGAATGTTAACAAATGTTAACAATATTCAGGATTCGCCATATCTTTAGAGAAAAACAGTAAAGGAACCATTATTTGGTTCCCTTTACGCCACAGCTAATGCACTGCCAGTAAAATTGATAATACAATCTATTTTTTATTATTACTTTTATTTTGCATTCTTACTCCTGATTTTTATGATTTTTGTGCGTTTGGTGGCACACATTAATCATAACAGGAGGTTGTTTAGTTTTCAAAGTTCATTTTCACGTATTACAGGAATGCTTGTCTGGTCGGTTAAATCCTTTCCCGTTTTTCAAAATGGGTATGAAGGAGCTGATGAGCCTTTTCCCCGAATGGTTCGCCCAGATATTTCCTATACAATTCCAGTATTTCAGGGTTCTCATGGGATTTCCTTATTTTCTTTCTTCTATCCTCCTGGTAAATAGCTTCTCTGCGTTTTTTAATTATCTCATCGTTGCCATGGTGGTAAGGCTGTCCTCCCCCTCCGATGCAGCCGCCGGGACAGGCCATGATCTCTATTGCATGATAATCCGCCTTTCCTTCCCTGATCTCCTCAAGAATAACGCGGGCATTGCCCAATCCGCTGGCAATACCGATCTTAAGCTCCTGGTCGCCTATTCTGACAGCCGCTTTTCTAACCCCTTCCATCCCCCTTAATTGCTCAAATTCAACGTTTTCAAGGGTTTCACCCGTCATCCACTCATAGGCTGTACGTACTGCCGCCTCGATAACACCGCCGGCGGTCCCGAATATGACCGATGCGCCGGTGGCTTCTCCAAGCGGCCTGTCAAATTCGCTGTCCGGCAGCCTGTCGAACTCTATGCCCGCCTCTTTGACCATTGCTCCCAATTCCCTTGTGGTGATGACGATATCCACATTATTATTCTCATCCTTGGTAAGCTCCGGCCTTTTTGCCTCCGCCTTTTTTGCGATACAGGGCATGACTGATACCACAACGATGTTATCGGGATCCAGCCCTTTTTTCTCGGCATAATAGGTCTTGGCGATGGTTCCGAACATAATATGCGGTGATTTGCAGGTGGACGGAACGTGGAGCAATTCCGGAAATTGATGCTCTATAAATTTGACCCAGGCGGGGCAGCAGTTTGTCAGTATCGGCAGCGTTTTATTATTTTTAATTCTGTAGATCAGCTCGGCCGCTTCCTCCATAATTGTAAGGTCGGCGCCGAAATCCGTATCAAACACGGCGTCAAACCCCATGCGTTTCAACGCTGTTACCATTTTCCCCGTTACAATTGTTCCCGGCTCCATCCCGAAAAGCTCGCCCAACGCCACGCGAATGGCAGGAGCCGTCTGGACGACGACATGCTTATCCGGATCGTTCAATGCCTCCCATACTTTGTCCACATGATACGCCTCTGTAAGGGCGGCTGTGGGGCACACCTGCACGCACTGGCCGCAGTAGGTGCAGGATGTTTCTACCATGGGAATATTGAAGAACGGGCCTACAAAGGCGTCAAAGCCCCGCCCGATGCCGGATAATATGCCGCAGGTCTGTACCACATTGCACGCTGTTTCGCAGCGCCTGCAGTAGATACATTTGTTTGAATCCTTAACGATGGCATCACTGGATAAATCCTTGGGGTAGTCCATCCTTTCCCCTTCCCACCGGATTTCTCTTACATTAAGCTCATCGGCCAGGGCTTGAAGCTCACACTCCAGATTTTTGGGGCAGGTGAAGCATTCGTTGGGATGGTTTGACAGAAGAAGCTCTACAGCCATTCTTCTTGCGGTAATCGCCCGAAGTGTATCCGTGCGGACAACCATCCCATCATAGGCCTTCGTCACACAGGCCGGGACCAGCTTATTCCTTATGGCGTCACCTACCTCCACCATACACACTCTGCAGGAAGCTGTTTTATTATGCAGCTGCAGATCGTGAAGGTCCAGATGGCATAAAGTCGGGATCTTTACACCTATCCCGTGGGCCGCCTCTAAAATAGTTATTCCCTCAGGCACAGTCAGGTCCTGATCGTTGATTCTTATCCGAAGCATCTTTCTATCCTGATCCTGTTTTTGATTTTCAGCCATTCTTTCTCCTCGCTTTTTATTAAGATTTAATTTCTGCCTTGTTCTCAGCTGTGTATTTTCCTTCTCCCCGGGGATGGTCTACATCTTTGATAAAAGCCAAATACTCATCCCAGAAATATTTCATCGTACTTATAACCGGATTCGGAGCAGTTTGACACAGGCCGCATAAGGAACTGTCCTTCACCATATAGGCCAGCTGTTTCAATGCGTCCAGATCCGCCATGGTAGCTTTGCCATCGGTTATTTTCTGAAGTATTTCAAATATCCTTCTGGTGCCGATCCGTCCTGGCACGCATCTTCCACAGGCTTCATCCATGGTAAACTCAAGATAGAATTTCGCGATATTTACCATGTTGTCGTCTTCATCCATTACGATCATGCCCCCGGAACCCATCATGGACCCTCTCTCCAGCAGACTCTCATAATCAATCGGTGTGTCCAGGCCCTCTTCGGTAATAACTCCCCCCGATGGTCCTCCGGTCTGTACCGCCTTGAACTTTTTGCCGTTGGGAATCCCTCCGCCGATATCAAAAATGATCTCACGCAGCGTAATGCCCATGGGTACTTCCACAAGGCCTACATTGTTGATCTTTCCGGCAAGGGCAAATACCTTTGTCCCTTTGCTTTTTTCGGTTCCCATGGACGCGAACCATTCCGCCCCCCTCATAATAATGGGGGTGATATTTGCAAAGGTTTCAACATTATTCACACAGGTCGGATGCCCCCAATACCCTTCTTCCGCCGGATAGGGCGGCTTGTAGTTCGGTTCCCCCCGCTTTCCTTCGCATGAATTGATGAGGGCAGTTTCCTCCCCGCATACGAAGGCGCCGGCTCCATACTTCAGATCTATGTCAAAACTGAAATTCGTTCCGAAGATATTCTTGCCCAGCAATCCAAGCTCCCTCGCCTGTTTCAATGCAGTATTCAGCCTGGATATGGCAAGGGGGTACTCGGCGCGGATGTATATTATCCCTTTGTCGGCGCCGATGGCATATCCTCCGATGGCCATCGCTTCCAATACGCTGTGGGGGTCGCCCTCCAGGATGCTTCTGTCCATAAATGCTCCCGGATCACCCTCATCGGCGTTGCAGATAATAAACTTCACATCGCTTTCCTGCTTTTTAGTGATCTCCCATTTCAGCCCTGTGGGGAATCCTCCGCCTCCACGCCCGCGTAGGCCCGATTTTTTAACTTCTTCTATAACCTGGTCCCTCGTCATTTCGGTAGTGACTCTGCCCAATGCTTCATATCCGCCCCGCGCTATGTATTCATTGATATCCTCAGGGTTTATCAAACCGCAGTTTCTAAGGGCGACACGCAGCTGCTTTTTGTAAAAGGGCATATCTTCCTGTCTGTTGATCTTCTCTTTCTGTTTTGGCTCTACGTATAAAAGCCGTTCCACTCTCCTGCCCTTTATAATATGTTCATCGATTATATCCTTGGCATCCTTTGGACTAACCCTGACGTAAAACACGTTATCCGGTTCTATCTTAACGATGGGGCCCTGTTCACAAAAGCCAAAGCACCCCGTCTTTATAACCTGCACTTCTTCAGCGTATCCCCGGGCCTTTAGGATAACCTCCAGATTTCTAATCACCTTTTCACTTTCATTTGCCAAACAGCCTGTTCCGGTACAGACCATTATATTTGTACGTACTTTTGCCATGGCTAACCTCCTCTGTTGATAGTTCACAGATCACAGATCACAGATTACAGATCACAGTTCGTAGTTGGTAGTTGACCACTGTCGACTGATAACTGACAACTGAGGTCTTGCAACTGGTAACTTTACTCTGCCAACCGGCAGCTTTTCTTTACGGTCTTTTAAAATCAACGTGCAAAATCAACGCTTCCACCGGTTTTCCACCTTTAATATGCTTTTCCACGATTTCCTGAACTTTATTTTCCTTAACATTCCCATAAATAACAGGCTTTTGGCCGGGTACGTTCACCTGAACCGTAGGCTCCGAATGGCAGTATCCGATGCAGCCGACAGGCACCACCTTGACACTGTCCAGCCTCTCCTTTGCCAGCAAGTCCACAAACCTGTTGACCGTTTCCCTTGCCCCTGCCGCAATGCCGCAGGTGGACATCCCAACCAGCACCTCGATTTTGTCTCCGGCTGCCTCCCCGTCTTCCCTCAAACGAACCCTATCCAGATGTTCCTCCCTTATCTTTCTCAACTCATCCAGAGTTTTTACCGTCATTGCTGTCCCTCCTGACTGCGGTATTCTCTGATAATATCGTCTACGTCCTCTTCCCTTACACGTCCATATACCTTATCGTCCACCATGACAACGGGCGCAAGCCCGCACGCCCCGATGCAACGGACGTCTTTCAGGGTAAAGAGCCCGTCTTCCGTTGTTTCATTGGACTCAACGTTGAGTTTCTCCTTAAGCCTTTCAATAACTTTATCCGCCCCTCTGACAAAGCAGGCTGTCCCCATGCAGACGCTTAAAGTATGTTTTCCCCCGGGTTTTGTAGTAAAGTAGGAGTAGAAGCTCACCACGCCGAAAACCTCCGCACCGGGAATACCCAGTTTTCTCGCTATATATAGCTGCACATCCCTGGGAAGGTATCCGAAAATATCCTGGGCTTTATGAAGTATTGCAATCAATGCCCCTTTTGTGGTTTCCATGCTGTCAATAAAGGCTTCAAGCTCATCAAACTTTTCCTTTGGCAAATCCTCGGCTGCAGGCGCTGTGACACTAATGGCTTGCGGTTCTGTCATATATTCACCATCCTTTGCAACATTATCCTTTAATAAGATTTCCATCTTATCAACTATTTACTACATTTTGCGTTTTAAATTTTTGAAAAAAAATGAGACCTCAATCGGTCTCAGTAAATACACAAAACATCCCTATAAATACATAACAGGTACTGTCATGTTGTTTTTGTCAATTCTAACGCATTTATCATACATGCATACAACTCCGCCAGTTCCAACTTTCATACCTTTAATTTTGTTTAGCACAGAAAAGCTTTCGATATGTTCTTTTCCGGGGTTTGCGGTTTTCTTAATTTTAACAGGATAAAGCACACCATTTTGTTCAATGATTATATCAATCTCCTTTTGGTCTTTGTCCCGGTAATAGTACAATGCTGGGTCTAAGACTCCTGCGTTATAATAGCTTTTCAGCACCTCTGCAACAACAAATGTTTCAAAAAATGCTCCTGCCATGGCTCCCGCTTCAAGCACATCGGGCGTGTTCCATTTTGTAAGATATGCTGCAAGTCCTGTATCAAGGAAATACAGCTTTGGCGTTTTTATTGCACGTTTTGTTATGTTGTTATAAAACGGTTGCAATAAGTATACAATATTTGACGAAATTAAAATCGATAGCCATCTATCAGCAGTTGGTACGCTAATCCCTACTTCATTTGCGACAGATGTTAAGTTTAACATTTGAGAGGTTCTGCTTGCCACAGCAGTCATAAACTTTAAGAATTTAATCTCGTCACCAACCTGTGTTAGTTCTCTTACGTCACGTTCAATATAGGTCTTAGTATATGCCGCATAAAACATTTGCCAATCCAAATCATCAGCATACATTGCCGGCATTGAGCCTTTATGGATTATCTCCCATATTTCTTTATAATCAGCACTTTTAACAGCTGCTTTCCGTTTATCAAAATATTCCTCTGTAGGGACAAAGCTATTATTAAAATTATCGCCTTTAATTTCACGAAGCGATAACCCCAATAGATTTAAAATCCCTATTCGTCCAGCAAGACTTTCGCTTACATTTTTCATCATTTTGAATTGCTGTGAGCCAGTTAAATAAAATTGACCCTTTTTCCCAGTTTCATCAGCGATAATTTTAATATAGGGAAATAAATTAGGTGCATACTGTATTTCATCAACTATAACGGGTGGTGGTGTGGTTTTGAAAAAACTGCCTGCTTCCTCTATTGCACTTTGAAGTAATATCGGGTCATCCAGCGTAATATATTGAACGCCTGTTGTAATATGTTTTAGCAATGTTGTTTTACCAACCTGTCTTGCTCCTGTTATTAAAACAGCAGAAAACATTTTAGCAATCTTCTGTAATGTGGTTTCTATATTTCTTTTTATATAATTCATAATAGCCTCCGACTAATTTAATATTCAATATTATTATACCCAATATCATTGGAATGTCAACCCTACTAAATTTTATTACAAGTATTTTTTTGCCACGCACTCCACATAAATTATGTAATAAAATATATAGTTGCAATTGCCAACTGTTGCATGTTACAATTAATTAGGATTATAAATGAAAAAGGGAAGATTTTATATGGATTTTGAAAATAAGGCAATTGTTGTTTCGGGTTCGAGTTCAGGTATTGGCAGAGGTGTTGCAAACCTATTAATCGAAAATAACGCTTTTGTTATTGGTATGGATATTAATGATGCAACAATAAATCACCCTAAATACAAACATTACATCCTCGATGTCAGGGATGAGCAAAAAGTTATATCGGCAGTAAGCGATATTGAAACCGTAATGGAGAAACGATATTTGCAGACGGTGGATTTAAAATATCAAAATAATATTTAACTTTAGATGTTTTATATGAGTTGTTAAAGTGTGAAATTAAATCGATAATAAAGGCTATTTTTCAGAATATCAATAAATAGACTCGTCGATTATCTGACGAGTCTTTCCTTTGATAGACTTTCTAACATAAAGCGGCTCCATCCACCCTTTTGTTTAACCGCATCTCTGCCTCTTGCTGCTGTGACTTTAGTTCTCTCAGTGTACCGATTGCCATCGGGACTGCGAGAAAAAAAGAGAAAACATCCGACACAGGCTGGCTAATCTGAACGCCGAGCAGTCCGAACAGGCGCGGCAGGATTAAAATAGCCGGGAGGAAAAACAGACCTTGACGAGAGATCGCTACAATAGAGGCCTGCGTTCCCTTTCCTATGGTCTGCAGCAACATGTTGGTCATGATAATCCAGGCGGAAAGCGGAAATGCCACGCATTGAAACCGGAGCGCCCGGGTACCGATTGCAATTACATCAAGGTCTTCTTTCCGGAAAGTGGATATGACCTGCGAGGAAAATACAAATCCCGCAGCCCCGATTGCCGCCATCACAACAGTTGATGTCTTTATGCAAAACCAGAATGCACCCAGCACACGGTCATACCGTTTGGCGCCATAGTTAAATCCGCATACCGGCTGAAAGCCCTGTCCAAAGCCAAGTATCGCAGAGATTGCAAACTGAAACACGCGCGTAACGATTGCCATGGACGCAATCGCTGCATCCCCGAATGGGCCGGCGCTTAGATTGAGGCAAATCATTGAAATGCTGCCGAGGCACTGGCGGTAAAAGGATGGCAGCCCGCCCCTTAGAATCTCTTTGTAAATTTCCCATTTTGGCGTAAAGTCTTTGAATCGGATTTTAATGTTCCCGCTTATACCGGAATTAAGAAAAAGAATGCAGAAGCTGACAAATTGACTGATAATAGTAGCGAGCGCAGCGCCGCCGGTACCCATGTGAAGTCCAAAAATAAATATGGGATCTAACACAATATTGAGAACACCGCCTGTCCCTATACCCAGCATTGCAAAAAAGGCGCTACCTTGAAAACGGAGAATATTATTGAGTACAAGCGAAGCTGCCATGTATGGCATACCTATCAGAATATATTGAATATAACTTTTCGCGTATGGAGCAATTGTTTTGGTGGCTCCAAGGGCATAAACAAGGGGGTCCAAAAGAACTAAACCGAGCAGGGCAAGTATGGCACCTAGGCACAGGGCCGTAAAGAAGCCGGTAGCCGCCACTTTTGAAGCGTATTGCCTGTTTTTCTGCCCAAGCAGCCGGGATATGAAATTCCCAGAGCCCATGCCAAGCATAAAACCGATTGCCTGTATGATTGCCATCAGCGAAAAGGCGATGCCTACCGCGCCCGAAGCACTGGTACCGATTTGGCTGACAAAAAAAGTGTCTGCCATATTGTAGACAGAAGTAATCAGCATACTGATTATAGTGGGGACGGCTAAAGAGGATACAAGTCTGTGCACAGGTGTCTGCGTCATTTTCTTAAATTTTTCATCCGCTATTTCATCATGTGTCATAAAATCACTGCTTTCATCTCACGTATCTTTATAATAAGTCTTTTAAAATTAGTTGTCAACACAACTGATCCTTCTTAACTTATCTTAGCATTAATTTCTTCTTTAGATTTTGGAGTTTAAAACTAAATCCTTCTTAAGGGTTGTGCGTGAGGGGTCTTTACACTAAGTCATAGATGATTTATGATATACTATAATGTAAAAGTATTGGCAAGGGGGCATAAGCTTGAAAATAATAATAGTAGACGGTCAAGGTGGGAAAATGGGCAAAATGCTTGTAGAACAGCTTAAAAAGAGTTTGCCCGAATATGAACTTATCGCGCTTGGTACAAACAGTATAGCCACTTCCGCCATGCTTAAAGCGGGTGCGGACTTTGGAGCAACCGGCGAAAACCCGGTAATATTCAACTGTGCCGATGCTGATATAATAATCGGTCCGTTAGGAATTGTAATTGCCAATTCGCTTCTGGGAGAAATTTCTCCGTCAATGGCACAGGCGATTGGCCAGAGCAAAGCACATAAAATTTTAATTCCGGTCAACAAATGTAATAATACTGTGGTTGGCTTAAAAGAATTGCCCTTTAACGAATACATTCAGCTGGCAGTGCAACAGGTAAAGCAAATTATCGGCGAAAAACCAAATCACTCTGCTCCCGGATTTTCATCTCTTTAAAATATTGGTTTTCTAGTGGTATCCATTCGGAAAAAAATCGATTTTGCATAAAAGTTCCGTTTCTTTTTTGGATTCGAAGGCGTTGCTCTTTTTCTTCAATATGCAGAAAAATCTTTAGGTCATAGTTGCTTATTAAAGAAGGATGCATACTATAAACGCCTTCGATAATATTCAACTGTTTAGGTAGAACTGATACATATTGCCCTAGAGCCATTTGCGTACAGTCGTATATCTGATACTGAAATTCACGCCTGCTTTGTAAGCCGGCAACTACTTCCTGTTGAAACCGGACATAATCTATATTTCCCCCGACTTCCTTCAGCCGGTCTTCTGTCTTCAATTCGGGCCGAAGGAAAAAATGATCCATATGAAATACGTTGCAATCATATACTGCGCTTAAGAGGCCCGCCAATGTACTTTTTCCGGCGCCACAATTTCCGTCAATGGCTACAAGGACAATATCCTTTGATTTTATTAGAGCGTCAATCTTACAGAATGCTTCAAAATAATCCCTGTATTCGGCTTTTACAATGCGGTATGCAGGCGAATAGGAATCCCGATAAATCTTGCTGTGTCTGACCGGTGGATAGCCTTGGCTTTGACAGTCGTGCAGATAAGCCTCTACTTCATCTATCGGATAAGGCAGAAGCTTGTTCTTACAACACTGTTTGAAAACTTCCAGTTTTGCCTCGAAATTTTGAATGCTCCCACAAACTGAATTGCTAGTGTTGATAAAAAATCTGTTTATTGTAGCCAAGTCGATATCAACCCATTGCAACATTGCTAAATGGAGCCTGCAAAGGCCGTTGCCTATATCTTCAAATACAGACCCGGGAGGAATTTCCCTATCTTCGGAGCGCTGCCTTAAGGTTCGGCACTCCTCCTGCAAACGTTTTAAACTATTTATTTCATTGGCAATTAAATGTCCACCGGCAAATTCATTCTGATATATCAGCTTAACCATATCCTGAATCTGCATCCTGGGATACAGCTTGTAATGCTTGAACAGCAAATTCTTCAGGCTTTTTCTATATTGCATTTTATAAGCTCTTTCCTTTTTAAAGCGATGACAATCGCTGGAATCACAAGGATTTGAGTCACAATGCCCGGAAGGGCATTGACAAATGCGCCGGCGATAAATAACTTCATAGTAAAAGCAGTGCCACTAAGTCCATACAAGAAAAAGCTGACAATTCCCCAAACTACTCTTCCACAAACCATAGATAGAATCAGGGTTAAATATATAAAAATATTTTTTTTGGGAAGCAATTTGTAAAAAAGTCCTGTAAGGCAGCCATAAGCAGCCAGTTCAAAAGTCATGGCAGCGGCAGTGGGAAACATGGGAGGCATTCCAAAAATCATGCTTCTGAATACCGGCACAATAAGGCCTACTATTAAGCCATACTGCCATCCGCAAACAAAACCGCAAATCAAAACCGGAATGTGCATCGGCAATAATTTACTGCCTATGCTTGGGATTTGACCCGTAAGAAACGGCAGCAAAAGTCCAAGAGCAAGAAATAGTCCCGAAAGCGTCAAATTCTTTGTTGATAGTTTTTCCATGTTCTTTCCCTCCAAATAAAAAATACCATGTAGATACCGCCTTTCTTCAGAAAGCAAAATACCTTCATGGTATAATTATAAAAATTTATAAAATGTGTATTGTTTGGTTAATTTAGATGCAGGATGTCTTTAGCTTGAAATCAACGTTTAGAACAAAAACAAAACGCATTTAACAAATAAATGTGTCTTTTAGATAACCACAATCTATCCCCTAAATCTGGATATCTCGGTTGCTTTTGAGACGTCCGATCGGTATTATCAGTTCCTTTTTGCCTCCGCCTGTTTTACAATTGTCTCAATATCTATGCCATCAAGCCATTCGTGGCGTTCTTTGGTATAATCGCCGTAACCGGAGTCAAATTGCCGTATAAATTCAACCATACCCACAGGACCAAGCTTTTCTGTTAAAGCCTCAATGCCCATCCTGCGTATAGTGCTTAAATCTCTTGCTGTGCTATTCATTTTCATCCACCTCCATAAACCAATTTAACGGATTTGCCGTTTTGATGTCCAGTTTTAACCGTTCTGCTGTATGTAGCAAGTTTTTATCGGTAGTCAGAAATACGTCCACTTTTGAATATTCAGCCGAGGCTACATGTAAACTGTCAAACGATTTTAATCCAGAGTTTTGAATTTCAAATGCTCGTTTTACAATTATATCATTTAACATTATTTTTTCTTTAGCCAGCTTATAAAGCTCATAGACCTTACTCTTTTTCCATTTGTCTTGTGTGTTTTCAATTTCAATATCAAGCACTTCACTTGATAGTAACTGCCATTCTCCTGACATGCATTTTGACAAAATGGCGAGTATGGCATCGCTCTCAATTCGTATCTTATCCTGCGTTTG
The DNA here is from genome assembly GCA_013540605.1 of Bacillota bacterium. GTDB lineage: Bacteria > Bacillota > Clostridia > Ch29 > Ch29 > Ch29. The sequence goes on along the minus strand of JABVCK010000011.1, from coordinate 9,640 downwards.
GTCGTCAAATGGCCTGTTGAGACAGCAAACGTCCATATAAATTTTCATCAACAATACCTCACTCCATACTTCATATTATACGGTAATTCCGGTAAAATATCAATCCGCTCATTTTTGTCTAAAAGAAAAGTCACATTTCACTCCTCAAAATAAGAGATAAAGGGAGTGGAAAGGAATTTGCCTATAATGTTTTTTATTTGATTTTCATAGAAACTTAATAAAACTATAAAACATCAAAATCCCGCTTAACGTTAATATAATCAGTATTCAAATACATATAATCTGATTTGCTAATTTTTTTGTAACCACATTTTCTGTAGAACTTTACTAATTTCTTTTTTAACTTTTTATTCAAATTTTCATCCTTAATTATTTTGAGTTCATTCTTATCATTTTTAGTAATAGGATTTGGTAATAAAATGTAGCACCCTACTTCACAATTTAGTGTATAATTCAGGATATCATCTAATAAATCCAATATCTTTTCTCCAATGCCCTTATTTCTAAATTCCTCTTCAATATAAAACCTCTCAATATGAAAGATATTTAGACTCATTCCAGAGCATTCATCTCTTATATTTCCGTCTTTATCAGTCAAAGCACAATATGATAAATGTGTATCTTGGTCTATTTCTGCTAAAGCGACTGAGTGATTTGGTGAGGATTAAGTCTATTTTCCCTTTCTCACAATCCTTGAGCATTCTGTTTAATTCATCCCTGTTTTCAACATTTGTTCCGGATTCTTGTTCTGCATAGATGCCTGCAAATTCCCAATTGGGATTATCTTGAATGAGTTTAGAGAAATGTGCAACCTGAGATTTGAGACTTGAAATCTGTTCCTCATACTCTGTGCTGACACGGCAATACGCCGCAACTTTTAAACGCTTCTTTTCTTCGGAAACACTTACTTCCTTTGGATTAATAACCGTTGCCGTTTTCATCACCTTTCCACCCTTCTTTCTTTCGAAATATAAAAAAGGTATGGTAGCATTTTGAGCCTATCATACCTGCCGTTTAACCCATATTTATTTAAAACAAAAAAACATTTTACCCCTTAAACAAGAGATAAAATGTAGCTTTTAACATGGTGGAGATAAGGGGATTCGAACCCCTGACCTCTTGAATGCCATTCAAGCGCGCTCCCAACTGCGCCATACCCCCACGTCTTTAATTTGGTCGCAATATATATAATAAATCAACGGGACCAATATGTCAAGGCAATGGTTAAGCCATTTTTTCAAAGGCATTCCATGTAGAAGAAACTGCTGCCCCTGATCTCCTTTGATTTTGCCTTGGACTTCCTAAGAACCTCGCTTATCTCTTCCGGGCTCCTGAAACTGCTCCCATTTGCCGCTACGGCACCAATGGATATAGACATCAGGTCATATGCTCTATCCACCCCTGATGACCGTCTGTCTTTCAGAACAACAAACCCCTTCCTTTGGTCAGTTTCATTATAGTAATCCCTGGATTTTATATCAAATTCCTCAATAATCCTCTTGGCCAGCTCGTTGAAGTAATTTAACCCCGGAACAATAACAATAAAATCGTCACCGCCTATATGTCCTACAAAGGCGTTCCCGTCCGGTATGCTCATCGTTACATATTCAAGTATTGCTCCTACCATCTTGATTACCTTGTCCCCATTTGCAAACCCATAGGTATCATTATATGCCTTGAAGTTGTCAATGTCCACATACATGGCGGTAAAATTCATTCCACTGTCAATTATCTCCTGCATCTTCCCGATTATCATTTTGTTACCTGGCAATTGAGTTAACGGATTGAGGTTTCTAGCCCTGTTTAACTCAATCTGGTTGATTTTGTCGAGAAGGCTTTTAACGGTTATTATTCCGTAATAACAATTATCGCGGCTTACAATTATATAGTCATACAGGTTATCTTCCTTCCTGGACATTGCTATACCAGCGACCTGGCTTATCGGAGTATTATAATCGACTACGAGGGGCTGCTTGTCCATCAGCAGTTTAATCGGACGGTTCATAAAAACCGCCATCCCGTATTGAGTTGCAAGGTGGCTGAAGAAACTCGTCTTCATAATAAGTCCGCAAACCCTTCCCTCTTCCACCACCGGTAACCCTTGAATATTTGTATTATGAAACAGGTCATATACATCTTTCCCGGGTGCCTGGGGATGAATAGTTGCATCACATCTGGCAATTTCTCCTATGGGTAGTGAGGTCCCCGCCGAACTGCTCAGTTTATTGTTGGCAATATTTCTTCTAATGATACTCTCATAGGCCCATTTGTTTATATCGAGCAGGTTGGCGGACGGACGCTGAAGAAAATATCCCTGGCCATACTGTACACCTATGTCTATCAGGGTATTTAGCTCATTGACAGTTTCTATCCCCTCTGCAATAATCTTTATACCGGATGCATGGGAAAAATCCACAAAAGCCCTAAGGAGGGTCTGCTTCAACACATCCTTATCCACATTTCTGACAAGCTCCATATCAATCTTTACATAATTTGGATATACATTCGCGAGCATGGATAATCCCGAATGTCCGCTTCCGGTATCATCTATTGCAATCTTATAGCCCTGCCGCACATAGTTTTCAAGCGTCTTTTTAAATATCTTATAATCCTCAATTGCAGTTTTTTCTGTTACTTCGAAAATTATACTTTCCGGATTGATATTATATTTCATTAAAACTTCTTTTGTGAAGCCTGACTTGAACTTTTCATCCTTCATAACAGAAGGGTCCACATTGATAAATACCAGTGTCTTTTCAGCCTTTTTTCCGCTGAGACTCTCCAACGCCTTGGTCCGGCATAACGCTTCAAGGTCCCAAACACATCCATATTTACTTGCTGCTTCAAAAAGCATATCGGGACGCTCAAGAAGCGAATCCTTGGGTCCCCTGCTTAGAGCTTCATATCCTATAACAGTTCCATCCTTCAATGACGCTATTGGCTGGTAGACTGTAGTAATCTCTCTATTCTCTATTATACGTTCAAGAAGAACCTTATACTCGTCCATATTCTTCCCCCTTCGTCCTGTGGTTCTTTTATTATATATTCTGAAAATGAAAATCACGTTAAAGCTTGATTAATTCTGCGTTAATTTGTAATTATATACCAAATTTCCAGCTGAATATATTTTACCGGCCTGTACATAATAATAGCGAAGGGTTCATGATGGTCGAGCCAAGAGTATTATTGGGTCCGAAAGGGCTCAATAATATTCGGCCAAAGATCAATACCGGATCATAGCGGTTCGGTATTGGTCGGCGGGCAGAGCATTATATGTCCTGTAAGGCTGTATGCCAGCCCAACTGCTGGCATATGGTCAAAAGGGATGTATAATGTTCGAGCTAAGACTATTAAGGGTTCCGGATGTATTAAGGTTTGAAAGTCTCCTGATATTGGGATTTATTGCAGTCGAGAGATTGCAGTAAGTTCCGTAGGTACTCTTAATAGTCGAGCAAAGGTTGGTGTATGTTCCGTAATGCCTGTGTGTAGTCGAAAGATTGCATATAGGTATGCAGGGATGTGCATCAGCCGGAGCGAAGATCATCATGGGCCTTTCTTTATGTAGAAAATCAATATTCAACAAGGTTTATTGATATACGCCTGTCCGAATTGCACGTTGAACAGTAGAAGAGGTGCAGGCACTGGTCCCCGCTTACTCCGTCCACCTTTCTCGTAATATCCGCATCAAGGTAAGGGCTGTAGTCGTCAAAAAAATCCTGGATAGCGCCGGCGTTTCTCATTACGCCTCCGCAGTTTTTACACGCCAAAGTAATATCTTCAAGGCCATTGCACAGCGGGCAAAGATATTCCAAAATATCATCTCCTTCCTTATAGCTATTATTCCCTTTAGTGCACTGTATTATTATAGAGATGCTCTCTTAGTACTCTACCCTGTTCCGCCCTGAGTTTTTTGCCCTGTACAGACACATATCCGCATCCCTTATGAGCTGCGCTGGGCTGGTGTAGTTGCCGCGGCTCAGTGCTGCTATACCAAAGCTGGCTGTCAGATTTATGCTGTATTCCTCCACCTGAAAGGGCTTTTCCTGGATGGCCTCCCTGAGTTTTTCCGCCAGGGCTGCAGCCCCTTCGATTCCGGTGTTTTTCGAAATAATAACAAATTCCTCTCCTCCATACCTTGCCAGCACATCGGCTTTCCTGATATTGGCGCTTATTCTGTCCACGAATCTCTTCAGCACCTCGTCACCCACCTGGTGGCCGTATGTATCGTTCACTCTTTTATAGTAATCGATATCCGTGATAATAACGGATAAATCCAAACCATATCTCCCGCACCCCTCAAAGGACTTTTCAAGGTAACTTTCGAGGTATTTCCTGTTGTAAACACCGGTTAATCCATCATGCAGTGAAAGCTTTTCAAGCTGCTCGATCAGCTGGTTTTTTTCTTCCAGCAGCTGTCTGAACTTGTCCTGGGCTTCTTTGAGCCTGATATGCACGTTGATTCTCGCTATCAGTTCGCTTACATTATAGGGCTTGGTTATATAGTCGTCCCCACCGACTTCCAAACCCTCCACCTTATCTTCAATTTCACTCCTTGAAGTAAGGAAGACAACCGGGATATTCTTCGTACCGTCATAGCTCTTAATAATCTTGCACACCTCATACCCGTTGATTTTTGGCATCATAACATCCAGCAGTATAAGGCTGGGCTTTTTTTCTACGGCTATCTTTATTCCCTGGTTTGCATCAGTTGCGGTGATGACATTGAAAATACTCCCCAGCTGCCTTTTTAGAATCTCCAGGTTAAAATTGCTGTCATCCAGGATAAGTATGGAATGCTTCATAACCCCATCCCCCTTTATAACATCCCTTATATATATATATTTCTTCAAGCAACGCATATTTCCTTCATATCTCAACCGCGCATATCCTGGCCTTCCCCCTGATTCTTTCAGGATTACTATAGTCAAACAGTATAACAGTTTCCGTATCCTTGTGCCTCTCCATGTTTATATATTCCATTTCCCCACGGCTGAATACCTCAAAATGAACCTGCTTATACAGCTGCTTGGCAGAAAAACCGGCATAACCGGGGAGGTATTTTTCAACATTGTGCGGATCCCCAAGGAAATCAAAGCACCGCTGCTTGAAGTTGGGAATCTCGGTTTTTTTAAGCGGTTCGGGAAGCACAAGGGCCTTTTCCATCAGCAGGTAATCATATTTTAGCAGGCCGTTTACCCCTTCTTCGGACATCCCCAATTCTGCGGTCATATAATCATACATAATGGAGTACAGTTTTTTAGGCCCGTGCTTCATCCGGTGCAGGCCGTTATTTTCCCAGTAGCGGCTTAACTGAAGGAAAAACTCGTAGGGGCTCCCGAAACGGTTAGCTAAAATATATTCTATGGTATTGTCAAAACGGTGGGAGTTATAAAAAATCTCCAGCACTTCCTCAACCAGCTTCAGCCTCAGTATATCACCATAGCTCATCCATTTGCTGGCGAGAACCTCGTAGGGCGGTTCATCGGTGTAGATATAACCGTATTCCTGTCCTTTCTCCCTTATACCCGAACCCTTCAGCAGCTTCAGAAACCCAAGCTGCAGCATGTCCGGGCGCACCCGGAAAACATCGTCAAAGGACCGGGCAAAGGAATCCATATTCTCTCCCGGAAGACCGGCTATAAGGTCAAGATGCTGGTGTATGTTCTCGCCCTGTTTCACCGCCATGACATTACTAAACAGCTTTGGCAGGAAAGTTTTTCTTTTTATATTCTCCAGCACGCCGGTGTTTGTGCTCTGTACTCCAATTTCGAACTGGAACAGGCCGGGTGGAGCTTCTCTAAGCAAGCGCAGGGTATCGTCATCCATCAGGTCCGCCGATATCTCAAAGTGGAAATTTATGTCCGTACCGGTTTCTATCAGAAACTTAAATATATCCATCGCGAAGGCGGGGTTACAGTTAAACGTCCTGTCCACAAACTTCACCTGTTTCGCCCCGAGCCTGATCAGCCTAAGCAAATCGTCCTTGACCCTGTCTATGGGCATAAACCTGACACCCTTGATTGTCGAAGATAAACAGTACTGGCACTGGAAAGGGCATCCTCTGGAGGCTTCATAGTATACGATCCTGTTCCCAAGGTTCTCATCCTCACCATACGGAAAAGGGATTATGGAAAGATCGTCTATCAGCCGGCGTTCTCCGTTGCTCCTTATTTTGTCTCCTTTCCTGTATACCAAACCGTCAATATCCTCAACCCTTCGTCCGCCCCCTTCCAAATGTTCCATAAGTTCCGAAAAAGTAATCTCTCCCTCTCCACGGACTATGTAGTCTATATATTCATTGTCCTCCATAATACTGATACTGTCGTAGGATACCTCCGGGCCACCCAGTATGATGACTGCATCCTCCCTGACCTTTTTTATTCTCCGGGCTGCCTGAAGCGTCTCCCGGACGTTCCAGATATAGGTAGAAAAAGCAATTACATCGGCATCCTCCCGGAATATTTCACCGGCAATAAAGTCCATCGGATCGTTGATAGTGAATTCCCTAATTTTTATGTTATTGGGCTTGTCCGGACAGAAAGCTTTCAAATACCTGAGGGCAAGGGATGAGTGAACGAATTTTGAATTCAGAGCAGCGAGCAGTATTTTCATTGTATTGCTCCCCTTCGGTTCTAGTGTTAAAGGGTCCCGTTTAACAGACCCTTTGGTTTCTACTATATATTATATCGTTTTTATCTTATCATAAGTGAAGATTCTCTATCACATATTTATACTATTATTATACGCAACGCTGTTTTTCATCCAGGTTAACCGCTCTGTCTCGCTATCCCGATCTCATCAAAGGTTTTCATATCCTGCATCATCCTGGCGGCGGCTTCAATAATCTGCATGGCAATAATGGCACCGCTTCCCTCCCCCAGCCGCATCTGCATATCGAGGTAGGGCTTAAACCCCAGTCTTTCCATGACCAGATCCCCGGCCTTTTCAGCAGAACGATGGGAAGGAAACATATACCCGTGCGCAAGGGGGTTCAGCCTGCACGCTGCAAGGGCGGCAACCGACGAAATGAACCCGTCGATAACAACCGGGACCCTTTTATACGCTGCACCCAGGTAGATGCCTACCATTCCGGCAATATCCAACCCTCCTACCTTGCTGAGCACGTCGACTACGTCCTCACGGTCAGGTTCGTTTATCTCAATGGCTTTTTCTATAGTCCTGATTTTTTGCTCCAGTCCCATATCGTCAAGCCCCGCTCCCCTCCCGGTTACTTCTCTAGGGGAGACGTTTTCAAGCACCGACAGGACCGCGCTGCTGGTTGTTGTATTTCCTATGCCTACCTCCCCGGTAGCGATTATGCCGCTTCCCCCTTCCACTGCCTCAAAAACCGCCTGAATACCCGTTTCAATAGCCTTTACCGCCTGTTCCCTCGACATGGCAGGCCCCTTAACCATATTCCCGGTACCGTGCATGATTTTCCTGTTCTCTACTCCCTTCAACTCCTCTTCTCCTTTAATACCAACATCAATCACATTAAGATTTACACCCCACAGCCTTGCAAAAACACTTACTCCCGCAATACCCTGGATCATGCACCGGGCAATTATACCTGTAACCTCCTGGGGATAGGCGGCGACCCCCTCGTCGTATACCCCGTTGTCAGCGGCCATAACTATCAGGGTTTTCCTGTCAACCTGCGAAAACATCTCTCCCGTTATTCCGCTGAGCTGTACGGCAATATCCTCGAGCCTCCCAAGACTTCCCACCGGTTTGGTGAGATTGTCCACCCTGGCCCTGGCCGCTTTCATCTTTTCCTGGTCCAGGGGCCTTATACCGCTGCTCACTTCCTTGAATAGTTCCATGATTATCTACCTCCTTTGTTGGTTTGGGTGCCCCAAAAATAAAAACTCACAGTTCAAAGGAACTGTGAGTTTTACCATCCCTCACAAGCATAAGGATCAACAGGCAGGTCTCCTGGCTCTGCTTCCTCGCCTTGCCCCGGCCTTCCCGGGAAGTCTCCCAGTGGCAATATCGGGCAGGCTCTGCAATCACAGTGGCGGGACCGCCCGGGAATTTCACCCGGTTCCCTATTCTCCCCGGTGGGGCACCTGCAATCCTGCATATAGAATCTTTCAGCGAATATTATAATATAACACAACGTGGATTTCAACTACCCGGTGCCTAGTTATTCCCGCTCCAATCCTTCAGCCTTTCAATAACCGGTACTGCAATTATTCCGCCTATCACTGCCGTAACAAGCTGAGGCCAGCTAAACATGAGGGTTAACATCGCCGCTGCCGGCGGGGGAACAACGAGTACGCTCACCGCTGTTTTTACCATGGCAAAGAGCAAAACGAATTTTACCACCGAGGATAGTGCAATACCCGTCCATTTATTCTTCCTGTACCACCACCCGTAAAGAAGAACAAGGGCGGCGTTACCTCCGGCAACTATCGGAACCAGCCATACGAAGGCTATATGCTGCTGCATAAACGCGATTACCGGAGCCGCAACACTTATTATTATACCTCCCCACATTCCGACCATGACCGATGCTGTGGCAAGGGAAGCATTGACAAGGCTGCCTATTATGAAATTGGACCCCAGCGGTGAAAGGGGAATAAAGGGCCTCATCATCTGAAATACTACGGTAAGTGCCAAAAGCAGCGCTGTCCTTGTAATAAATCTTATACCTTTCATATTGTACCTCCCCCAAATACACTCAGATTTCCTTCTTGGATATTGATGTTCTAACGCTTACTCCTTTTATGTTTCCCAGTTTTCCCGTCAGGCTGTTTATACTGTCCAGATCTCCCAGAACCGTTATTGCGACTACAGATACGCCCTCCTCGTCAAAGGGAATTCCCATACGGCCCCTGACGATTTCTTTGTACTCCGCAACTACGTTGTTAAACTCGTGCTGTACTCCCCTGGGGTCTTCCAGTATGGCTCCTATCACAGCTATTCTTTTTGCCATCGTTTTTCCTCCTTCAATCAGTTGCCAGTTAACAGTTAACAGATGACAGACGTCAGGGAAGTGCTTATGGGAAAAACCTGTAAGCCTTACTCTGGTAACTGTGATCTGTGATCTGTGAACTAGAAACTGAGCCGCGGAATGTCCCCTTTTGATTAGACAAGTCCCTGTCCCATGCCCCGGGGGCAACGGGTGGGACAAGGTACCTGTCCCTTTGTCCCTTTGGCCTTTGTAATAAAAAACTTCCGTCGGAACGGAAGTTAGGAATCAACATGATTAGTCCTAATTCCCTTCCGGGTTGGAAAAAATCTTCCCCGTCAGGTATTAGCCTTCTTGTAAGAACAGATTACTCAAGGGATGCCCTCAAGCAGTCTGAACCTATATTTGTTAATATTTTATCATACCCTGTTTTCCTTGTCAATGGATGCCAAAAATAACTGCCAAAAATAACTTCACCAATCTTTTCAGCATCACGGGAGTTTGACAGTTAAGTGAATAGAAAAAAGCATATAAGCCTTGAAATGGCTATATTTTTTTGTCAATTTTATCATTTTACTATATCGCACTTTATCGTACTATGATATAATATAAGGGTAAGGAGGCGATGTTAACAAATGAGACTCAAGGTAACCAAATCCAAAAATGCAGCTTCGCTATATGTGATAAAATCTGTTTACAACAGTAAAACCCAATCAAATTCCTCTA
>JABVCK010000010.1 GCA_013540605.1 Bacillota bacterium | reverse complement strand
TTTTCCCCGTCTTCATACAGAAAAACTTTTATAAAATTAGACCCATATTTATCCTTTATGAAGAAATGTCTTCCGTCAGGAGAATAGTCTAAGGCGATTCCCAGTTCTATTCTTGTTTGCATGTCCATGTCATACAGGTCTATACTATCAGACAAAGACATGTCGCTTTTTTCATCTTGATTTTCGCCGTCTTGGTTTTGTTCGGCGTTTTCCGGTTCAACCGCATTGCTGCCCATTATGGAGCAACCTGCAAGGCTGATTGTGAGCACAAATATAAAGACTATATTTATTGCTTTCATTTTTATCCCTCCAATTTTCATCGATTATCTTTAATGGACCTCTTAATCCGGGATACTATACATCTATTATAGACTATTTTAACTGCTATGGAAATATTATACACATATATTAAAAAGGGGCAGATAACTGCCCCATATCCCACATTTATTCTGTTAATTCAACTGCGTCAACAGATTCTACAGGTTCTTCATCCGGCATCTGATTTAAGGTAATGCTTCCTGGCTGGATATATACTTTGTAAAATTTACTTGGAATTGCGTTAAACTTCTCTATAGGTCTAGTAACGTATCCACTTATTCCGTTTCTCGTAACAGAAATATATAAATTTGCATATCCATTATCGTATCCTGCTCCAGCTAAGTATGCATAAAATCTCTTAGAATTATTTGGATCTCGAAATACAGTTATTTGCTTTGTTGGAGTGCCTGTAGTTGATCCAATATAAAGTATTGGATTTACAGTGCTCGAATCAGTAGTACCTTTTGGATAAATATATATTTCCAGCATAGTACCATACTTACTATCATACCATGTTCTAGGCGGTTGAATAAAATCTAAGTCCATCCCATTATTCCATGATGATGTATCAAAGAAATATTTGCCTGGTAAAGGTATTCTTTTTGAACTCGTATACATATCCCATCCGAAGTCCAAATGATAGCCACCAATTCCTGTATCTCCAGAAACAGCTATAAGGTCACCTCTACTAACAATGTCTCCCTGCTTCCACATCTCTCCTGTGCTTGGATTATTTGTAACATTATTCAAGTGAAAATAGTGTGAATACAAATCGCCATTTAAAGTACCCGCGATAGATGAATTGGGTGTTGTGCCATCAGCATTATGCACAATTCTTATATATATACCCGCATCATTTGATGAATTAGTATTTACAAAATCTATTCTTCCATTTGCCATTGCATAAACATTAACCATATAAACATTCAAATCAATTCCCATATGCGGATTAGAACCTGTTGATCTAAGCTCCCATAACTTGCTTGTAACTGATGGGTAGTTCCCTGTCGGTGTTTGAGTAGAGATAGATACTGTTTTACCATTTGGAAGTTTCCCAGAATGATATTGCAAGTCATATCCAATTACTTCTCCTGTTGCTGCCATGATTCCGATTTCATGAGGGTTACCGCTTATTGGATCATACTCGGTCCTGATTTTATATATATCCGTTTTATAGCCAGGTGATCTGAAATAATATTCAACGCCTGGAGGTGTGAGAGCATCAACCGGCAATGTTCCTATGAAATTTTCGTTTTTGGTGTCTTTCATCATTTGAAGGGTGTTCCATTCTGTTTCGTTATAGTTTTTATAAACCAATTCGACATCTTTCTCGCTAGAAGCAACCGATAAGTCTAAAGTACAACCATAGGTAATCGTGAAAATTTCTTGTATATGAGTTATTGGTTCTTGCTCGGCACGACCTATAAACGGTGCACTTATCATCATTACAATTAGGAACATTGGAACCCATAATTTTAGAAATTTCATTACTATTCACTCCTTCGTAGTTAATCCGTTCTCGCGTCTGGTTATATCACACTTATTTAACCTATAACGACATCCGTGCGCGTAGCATCTCACACCTTCATAACACACCACTCCCCTCTCCCAATCTCCTTTACCTTTACAGAGACTGGAGAGGGAGGTATAATAGACTTAACTCCCAGCCTGTCTCTGGCAGGTAAAGGGTTGGTCCCTGTCGGTGTCGGTCTTGGCTAGAGCTTGTACGCCGGCAGGGGTTTTTATTTGCATTGCCGCCTCTCAACCATCCTCTACTATATACACAACTGAGAAGCAAAAAAGGTTTCACTTTTTTGGAAATTTTTTAAGAAAATTTTTTGATTATCCGATTGCTGTTATTGAGATGGAAGTTAAAATGAGTGAGAATATACAAATAAAAGACCGGTTGGCCGGTCTTAATCAGTTTATATATCTATCCACGTCATCGGGACCGATGGATGGGTGCAGAAATATGTTCAGGCCGTTGGCCAGTATTTTCGACATATCCCTTATCATATCATCTATCTCCTTTGGGGTTACCACGAGATTCCCGACATAGGGCGTCAAAACCTCCCTGATCAGGTTGTACTTGTCTTCGTTCTTCATGTTCTTCAACACCTCGAAGAACTCCTGGCCTTGGTGGGCCTGCTTTATCATGGCGTCAATCATCATATCTATCGTATCGCTTGCCATGGTGGCGGCATCGACCACGGTGGGCACCCCCACCGCAATAACCGGGACCCCGAGGGTTTGCTTGCTCAGCTCTTTCCTCTTGTTTCCCACCCCAGACCCCGGGCTGATGCCGGTATCGGATATCTGGATGGTAGTGTTGATCCGGTCCAGTTTTCTCGACGCCAAGGCGTCTATTGCGATGACCCTGCTCGGCTTTATCCTGTCCACCAGCCCCTCGATGATCTCTCCGGTTTCGATGCCCGTAATGCCCAGCACCCCCGGTGAGATTGCGCATACAGGGGTTACGCCTTCATCCACCTGGTCGGGAAGGTATTCGAATATGTGGCGGGTCACCATCAGATGTGATACTACCTTTGGCCCGAGGGAGTCCGGGGTAACGTTCCAGTTTCCCAGACCCACCACCAGCGTTGTGCTGTTCTCGTCCACCTGGGCGATCCTTGAAAGTTCCTGTGCAACAGTCCTGCTTGTATCTTCATAGACATCCCTGTCTCTGTTCTTGATCTCCTTTGCTTCAATGGTTATGTAATTGCCCTTCGGCTTGCCCATTATCCTAGCCCCTACCTCTTCAAACACCTCCACCCTTGTCACCTTTACACCCTTGTCCTCCGAAACATCGACCTTAACTCCGGGAATCTCCTGCTGTTTTTCTTCTCTGTACATCTCCCTGGCTTCAATAGCCAGGTCTGTCCTTATATTCAGCATCGTGCACCTCCAAACGATAGAATAAAACACGGGTATTATCAAAATATTAATACTGAATATAGGTTTGGCTAAGAAAGTGGTTTTTATTCAACACGTCTTGCTTTTTAAATTCAATCATGGTAAAATATCACTTGTTAATCCGCAGCGAAGGGGGTGAAAGGATTGGCAAACATCAAATCTGCTGAAAAAAGGGCAAAGATAGCCAGGGTAAATACCCTGAGGAATAAAAGCTATAAATCATCTGTAAAAACTTCAATCAAGAAATTTGAACTGGCTTTGGAAGCCGGTAACATAGATGATGCAAAGGCCGCATTTGCAAAGGCAGAAAAGCAGCTGGATATGGCAGTATCCAAGGGAGTTATCCATAAGAACTCGGCTGCCAGAAAAAAATCCCAACTCGCTTCCAAGCTGAATAAAGCTATGTAGCTTAGCGCCACATTTGCCCGCATGAAGAAAACAAGCGTACCTGTTACAGTACGCTTTTTTTGCTGCCCTTGTTGCCCAGTCCGATTATTAGAAGTTCAAGGGCAAGCCACTGGTCAAGCTTGCCGGATTTTATCCTGAAATCGGTGTCGCTGCAAGCTTTCAATGCTTCCCTCAATTCTTCTCCGTCAAAGCTGGAAGCCTGTTTCAGGACCGATGCCGCAACAAAGGGTTGAATCCTTAACTTTGCGGCAACAGCCTTGCTTGAATAGCCTGAATCTATCAGTTGTTTGGACTGGTAGAGCAGTCTGAACTGCCTTGATATCATGAACAGTATCCTGAGCCCCGGCTCCCCTGCCTGCCTCATATCTTCAAGCACTTTCACGGCTGTGGCGGTATCCCTGTAGCCGACAGCATCCACAAGCCTGAACACATTAACATCAAGGGTTTTAGGGATTACTTTCTCAAAGTCGGATTCCTCGATATAAACCTTATCTTTACAATACTCTGTCAGTTTATCTATTTCATTCACAACGTCATCGAGGGTCTTCGATGAGTTTTTGTCAAAATATCCTATCGAGGCAGCAAATGCTTTTATTGCAGTTGTTTTGAGTTTTTTCCCCCTGATCTCAAACTGTTTTTTTACCCATTTTTCAAACATGTCCGGTTTAAGCTTGGTAAATTCTATGACCGTTCCATTGGCTTTAATGGTCTTGACCAGTTTCATCCTTGAGTCCACCGGGTGTTTGGTAGTCAAAAGGACACATGAGAACTCCGGGATACCGGCGAAACAGTTTTCAAGCCTCTCCATCTCCTCCTGCTTGAGCCTGTCCTTACCTGAAGCGCTCAGGTTTATATCCCTTACGAGGATAACCCTTTTCCCGGACATAAAGGGAAGGGTCTCCACCGCAGCGGCCATCTGCTCGGCGGCAGCCCTGCCGCCTTCAAACACCGTAAAGTTCATTTCTTCCATTGAAGGAGGCACCGCGAGTTCCTTTACCCTGTTTACCGCTTCCCTCTTCAGGAACTCCTCTTCTCCATAAAACAGATATAGGTTATGCAGTTCCTCTTTGTTCAATCCGCTGAAAAACTTCACATAATCCATTGTTATTCAACCCTTACCGCTGTACCATAGACTAGGAGCTCTGCCGCTCCCTGCATCACAGAGGATGTGGAAAACCTCACATCGTTTGTGTTAACCAGTATCATGATTTCCCTCCTTACTTATTTCGGGGTAAAGGGTACCCCTGTCATTGTGAAAACCCTTATAAAGATTACTATATATAAGCGCCGCTGAAATCAACCCGTAGTATCCCCAGAACATCCACCCGCTGATTGCCCGTATTTGGATAGTCCCGTAGGGGATTTTCTCCACCGTGTCGATTAATAAATTCATCATCCTTATTATTATAACACTAATACCGGCAGGTATCATATACAGCGGTATGCTCAATGCATTGAGCACAAGAAACAGCAGGGAGGAAACCAGGAGAACCGAGGCCAACGGCACAGCCGCAAGATTTGTTATTACCGACACAGGGACAACGCTCTGGAAACTGTTTATAAGAACCGGCACCAGAAGCACCTGGGCGGAGAGGGTCACTGAGACAGCGCTGCTTACGTATGCACCGGCATACCGCGTTAGTTTTCTCAACCCCGGGTAGAAAAGAATAATGCCCAAGCATGAAAGGAAGGAAAGCTGGAAGGATAGATTATAAACGATGAAGGGGTTGGCCAGATACACGATCAGCGCGGTGAAAGCAAGGGAAGTAAGCGCATCCTGTTTTCTCACTACAACGGCGGAGTAGAGCACGACCGCAGCCATGATTGAAGCTCTAATCACCGAAGGGCTTAACCCGGTGACAAAACAAAAGAATGCGAGAAAACCCGATACGGAGAGAAATTTCGCCGTTGGGGATATATACGTTTTCTCCATAGCCCAGGCAAGCGTTCCCGCGATTATCCCGACATGCAGGCCGGACACTGCAAGCAGGTGTGATATCCCTACCCTGGCAAATTTCTCCCTGATATCCTTGCCGCTTTCCTTACCTCCCAAAATGAGGCCCTTAATGACCGGGCCTTCATCGGTGGAAAAACTGTTATCAATAGCATCCCTTATCCATGCCGCAGTCCTGCTGGCAAAAAACCTGACCGGGCTTGCCCTTTCCTCTAATACGACAGTGCTCTTGGAAGAGGATAGTAGAACAGCCCAGGATCCGATGCCCTTCAGGTAACTCATATATCCCTCATCCGCTGGCAAAGTCACTACTCCCTCTACCCTGACCCTGTTTCCTTCCATACATTTCCGCGTATCGTAGGTCCTGACCAAGAGCTTCCCACTGTACCCGGTATCTGTACCTCTGTAGAAAAGCCTGTCCACGCTGACCAGAAAGTCGCTGTCGTTGGGCGTTGAAACGACAATTCCTTCGGCAGCAACCTGCCTGCCCTCATAGCTGCAAATCATGCCCATCATGCTGCCCCTCAGGCTGGCAAATATAAAGCCCAAAATTACCAGTACTATTAATAATAGATACCGGAAGTTCAAAGGCTGTATTATAAAAAGAAGGATTGCACACAGCGTACCGATGACCAGAAAAGGTAATGGGGTTGCGCCGATAATATACAAACCTCCGCCTCCAATAAATGAGAGTATACAGAACATTAAATTTCTTTTCATTTGTATCTTCCTATCGTTTACGGCTTATGCTGTCCTCCCCTTTGTGGTAACTATACATTGTATGCGTTCATCTCAACCGACAGTTCTGCATCCGGGTACCTGGCTTTCACTTCACTCAAAACCTCTCCGGAATCATAACCCGGCCATAGATGGGTCACTAAAAACCTCTTCGCGGAAGCAGCTACGGCTATCTCCCCACACTCAAACGCCGTAAGGTGTACCGGGTTATCTCCCCTATCCTTTTCCATCAGTGCGCATTCGCAGAGGAAGAGGTCACACCCTGAACCGAACTCGACAAGCCGGCTGTTGTACGATGTGTCGGCTGAGTACACAATGCTCTTATCTCCGCCGGAAACCCTTACGGCATAGGTAGGAACCGGATGTACCATCGGTTTGAAGCAAAACTCCAGCTCTCCCAGGCTCGCTGTTGTATCTTCACTGATAAGATTGATATCGAATACGTTCTTATACTGCAGGCTTTTCAAGACTTCTGCAGGATTCCCAGGCGCATAAAGCTTCATGGGTGCGTCCAGCATGCCCTTGCTCAGCATTATATCAAGCGCATACCTTAAGACCAATAAATCGGACATGTGGTCGCTGTGAAGATGGGTTACAATGATTCCGTCCAGAGCTTCCAATCCTATAATACGCTGCAGCCTGCTTATGACACCGTTGCCGCAGTCCAACAGTATTTTTGTATTACCCTTCTCAACCAGGTATCCGGAACATGCTCCTCCCGGCCCGGGATAGGGTCCGTTGTTTCCAAGAACCGTCAGCTTCATTCCAATCACCAACCACTATTTTCTGCTAGTTTACACTTTTAAATACGTTGATCCTCGACATTACTGCAACAACAGGCAGTGCTATAAGGGCGCTGCCCGAAGCCTGCACCAGATTGCCGGGCAGTTCAACTATTGCAGCGGGGGTACCGTACAGCAGTACTTCCGCAGCAAAATAGCCCACGACCATCCACAGACCGCCCAACGCCATTGCGGCAACCCTGGATTTCAAATTGCTCTCACCCGAGAACGCTTTATATAGAATATATCCGACAATAAAGCCTTCGATCCCCTTGATTACAAGGGTAAAGGGAGCCCATGCGGCGTATGGTGAAAGGAGGTCTGCCAGTGCTGAACCCACTCCCCCGGCCAGAGCGCCGTACTTCGGTCCCAGCAGCAGAGCAGCTATAAATATTACCGTGTCTCCTAAGTTTATATAACCCTTGGTCGCAGGAATCGGCACCTGAAAAGCCATAGTTGCCACCGTAACTAAGGCGGTCAAGAGTGCTGCTATTACAAGCTTCTGAGTATTGCTCATAGTTGTTTGCCTCCTTAGCATTACTTGAATCAAATAGATTATATCATTGTAGCATATTATTGCCAATACTTAAAGCTGGGAACCTCTTCCCAGCTTTTACTTTTTGCCTAACCTATCCATAAGCCTGGAAATTACCATGGACAGCTCCCCCCATGTAACCTTGGAATCGAGGGGGTGGTCCTCCACTACTATTCCACTTTCTTTCATCCTGGAAAAATGCTTTTGTGCCCAGTGGGCTTTCTGCTTATTAATGTTCATAGTATGAAAAACGCCTATCGCAATTGCATTGGCAATTTTCTTCCTGTATGAGTTCTGGGAAAGCAGATGATTATCTGAAGGATTGGTGATGAATGCCACTTCAACTATTACGGAAACCGGATTCGCTTCTCTTGTCAACAAGAAGTAGTCGTCCCGCTGTGCGTTCAATTTATAGTAGGCCCTTCGGGAGGATATCTCCAGTTTTGATATCTCTTTTAGGATATTGTTCGCGAGTTCTTCCCCCTCTTCTGATCCGTGTTTGTATATGGTTTCAGCACCCTTATCGGATACATGCCCGCTATTACAATGTATCGATATAATATAATTTGCCCCGGACTCGTTTATTATTCCTATTCTGTCCTTTAGTTCAACCGTCTCATCCTTTTCCCTGGTCAGAACTACTTCGACACCCTCCTGTTCAAGAAAGTTCTTCAGCTTAACAGCAATATCCAGGGTTATGTTCTTCTCCAAAAGGCCAAAGGCCTGAACACCTTCATCATTGCCTCCGTGCCCAGGGTCAATGCATATCTTCATCCAATCACCTCCAATATATATTATGTCAACTGAATCCCAGTTGCCATATTTAAGTCTTGTATCTTACTAAAAAATACTGGTAAACTACTAATGGAACCACGGCTTTGTGTTTTGCTTATCAAATGATGAAGAGGTGTTTTTGTTGAATGAAGGTAGACTATTCCTGTACAACCCTTATGAAAACATTTTCGAAGCCCGCGTCTTGAGCCGGGAAAAGACCGCCAGGGGGTATGAGGTTGTCCTCGACCGGACGGCCTTTTATCCTACGGGTGGAGGTCAGCCCAACGATACCGGCTGGCTTGATGACTCACCGGTCATCGATGTCGTTGAAGAGAACGGTACGATTGTCCACATACTGTCGCAGCCCATACAGGTGGAGCGTGTCACCGGAAAAATCGACTGGGAAAGGCGCTTTGACCACATGCAGCAGCATCTGGGCCAGCACATCCTGTCATCTTGCTTTGAAAAATTGGCCGATGCAGATACGGTAGGGTTCCATCTGGGATCCCAATATGTCTATATTGACCTTAACAGACCTGACTTGCCGGAAGAAACTATCTACCGGGCGGAGGACATGGCCAATGAGATTGTTTTCCGCAGCCTTGCAGTAAAGACTTATATTGTAAGCTGGGAAGACCTGCCCGGAATTCCGTTGAGAAAACCTCCGTCTGTCACTGAGGATATCCGTATTGTGGAAATTGACGGCTTTGATTTTTGCCCGTGTGGAGGCACTCATCCAGCCGGAACAGGCAGCGTAGGAATAATCAAAATACGGAAATGGGAGAAAAACAAGGATGGCCTCAGATTGGAGTTTGTTTGCGGCAAGCGCGCGCTGCGGGATTTCCGGGATAAAAATACAAGCATTAATAAGATCTCGTCGCTTCTATCGGTAAGAGACCATGAAGCTCTTGGGGCAGTAGAAAGAATTGCAGCCGAGAACAAGTGCCTTTCCAAGGCCGTTGAGGAATTGCGGGAACAGTATTACTCACTGGAAGCAGCAGCGATGGTGCGTGATGCCCGGGAAATCGGACCCTATAAAATCGTCCGGTTCATGTTCTATAAAAAACCCTTTGATGAAATCAAGCTGCTGGCATCCAAGATTACGGAACACGGCGGATGTATCGCATTGCTGTGCACATCCAACGTAAAAGCGCAGTTAATCATCAGCCGCTCGCCGGATGTTCCCATAGACCTGAGGCCTGTCTTCAAGGAAACCATGACCCTGGCAGGCGGAAAAGGCGGCGGGAGCAGCGCCGTTGTGCAGGGCGGCGTAGAAACACCTGAAAAAGCCCAGATTGTAATTGACGAAACTATTGAGGCACTAGCGAAGGTGCTGGTTGGTAGTTCGTAGTTCGTAGTTTGCAGTTGGCAGATCGCAGTTCGCAGATCACAGGCGTCCGGGTCAGGCCTTTGGGTTTTTACCCTATAGCCTTGCCCTGACGTCTGTCATCTGGCATCTGATAACTGGTAACTGAATTATTCCTGTTCATCCTGTTCAACAATTATATAGCAGTGGTCGCAATGCTCGCAGTCCTGCATCAAGGTCCTGTGGCGCCTGAAACTTATACGCGGGTTGAATACATCTACCGCCGGATATTCGCACATGCAGGAAAACTTATATCCGAGGTCCTGGGCGTTTAGTTTTTTATACTCGTCTGCATAAAAACATTTTGTAACCCTTATTTTCAATTTATTATCCTCTTTAGCCTCAATAACCTTGTCCACTATACCTTCCCTGTTTGCCCACATCAGATCGTACAGCGCGTTAAGATTGGCATCTCCCTTGTTCATACTGTTCCATTTTTCATGGGCCCTCTCTGTCAGCACTTCAGCAATGTCGTCTGCAACCTGGGGGCCGTATTTCTGCTGCAATTTGCGGGTAATCTCAACCAGCCTCCTAATCTCATTTCTCTTCAGCCTCCTGTAAAACTCAACAAGCTCCTTATCCAAGGCCATCCCTAACCTCCCCTAAAATCGATTCTTTGGCTACCTGAGCACTCCCATGTTAAAAATTTTTTATAAACTCTCTAAATTGGTCATATTTTATCAAAAATGAATAAAGAGCCAAAACGGCTCCCTAATCAACTTTTTAGTATATTATATAACAACCTGCTAAAAATGACAACCTTTAGTTGTGTCTTCCCGTGACGTATTCAAGAAGGTCACCCATAATCCGGGTATGCTCGCACTGCCTGAGCTGTTTTATATCAGCTTCAGCCTTTTTTTTGAACCTGTCCTGCAAGGATATGGTTTTTTCAATCGCATGCCCCTGCTTGATGATTTCGATTATTTCGGTTATACTTCCTTCGTCCAATTCGCCATTTTCCAAGATTGTTCTCAACCTGTTCCCATTCTTCCTGTCCTTTAAGGCATAGATTACCGGCAGGGTAAAAATGCCCTGTTTCAGATCATTGATAACGGGTTTGCCCAGCGCCTCGTGGCTGGATAGAAAATCAAGCAAATCATCTTTAATCTGGAAGGCCATCCCCAGATGGAGACCATAATTTTTCATCGCTATTTTTTCCCTTTTCGATACCTCTGAAATGTTTGCCCCAATACTGCAAGCCATTGCAAAAAGCATCGCTGTTTTATACCTTATGCGTGCAAGGTATCTCTTCACATCTGTATTTACGTTATTCCTTGAATAGTATTGTTCGATCTCGCCTTCACATATCAGCCTGAAGGACCTGGCTGCGAAGAAAGCATCTTCAAATACCGTATTCCCTGTAATGATACCAAAGGCTTTGCTCAAAAGATAATCCCCGGCAAATATGGCTGTATGGGTATCCCATTTCTTATGCGTCGTTTCGATTCCCCGCCTGTAATCTGCATTATCAATCACATCGTCGTGGATTAATGTAGCCATATGCACCATCTCTACAGAAGCGGCCAACGATATAAGCTTGTCCTCATCAACACCGCCATATCCGCCGCATAGAAGCACCAATGCAGGCCGGAGGCGTTTCCCCCCCGCATCAACCAATCTGACTAATATTGATTCAATTGTTGCATTCCTGGAGCGCACTTCGCGTTTTAGTTTTTTCTCCACCCGGTCAAGCCCTTTATATAAATAGGGATATTGTTCCCAAAAATTCAATATAATCACCTGCGCCTTTAATCATAGTCAACATTCTTGTTTATAAATCCCACTGCATAATTTGCCGTAATACCTATGAAAGTTCCTGTAATTACTGCGGAGATCATTAGAACCGGAAGATAGACATATAATCCGAAATTTTCTACAATAAGACTTGCAACAAACAGCTGCCCGATATTGTGGGCTATAGCCCCAACAACGCTTATACCGACCAGGCTGAATTTCGTTCCAACCCAAGTATACATAATGTACATGACTACTGTGCTCAGGACACCTCCGGCGGCGCTAAAGAAGAAGCCTGACGGCACTCCGCCGAGGAGGGAGCCCAGGAAAGTACGTAGGAGCACAACAGCAATTGCCTCTTTAAACCCGAATATAATTATAGTCATCAGCGACACTATATTCGCAAGGCCCAGTTTTACGCCCGGAGCAATATATGGAATTGGTAGAAGGTTCTCCACCACATGAAGTACCAGTGCCATAGAGACAAACAAGGCCAGCACGGCAAGTTTTTTAGTGCCCTTCATTATGCCTCACCTATTTCATTTTGTATTTATTGTTCTGTATACTGAACGTGTCTCCGATGCCGGAGGATACGATTACTTCCCTATCGTGGGTAATCATAATGGCCTCAACACCATCCAGCTTCTCCACCAGCTCTAAGCCTCTGTCAACTCCCAGCAGGAACACCGTTGTTGAAAGGGCATCGGCGTCAAAGGAAGAAGAAGCGATGATTGTAACTCCCTTTATCCTGTTTTCCTCCGGATAACCGGTTTTAGGATTCAGTATATGATGATAACGTTTGCCGTTTTCTTCAAAATACCTCTCATAATCCCCTGAGGTAACAACCGTTTTGTCCTCGATTCTTACAACTCCCATGGAACTGCCGGTGGGTGCGTAGGGGTCCTGTATTCCGATATTCCAGGGTCCACCGTCATATTTTCCCCCTACGGCAAGCACATTTCCACCGAGATTGATTATAGCGTATTCTATGCCTTCGTCGACCATTATTTTCTTTACCTCATCCGCCGCATATCCTTTGGCAATCCCTCCAAGGTCAACTACCATACCCGCTTTGCCAAGGAATATCTCTCTGCTTTTTTCATCAACCTTTATATCCCTGTAATCGACCAGACTTATCGCCTTCTCAAGGTCAGATCCACCGGGCACCTTAGGATGCTCGGTGCCTATTCCCCACAGCTGGACCAGGGGGCCCACACTGATGTCAAAGAGTCCGTTTGACAGCTCCCCATAGTAAATGCCCTTTTGAATGACCTTCAAGGTGTCATCGCTGACCTTTACCGGTTCTATACCGGCCATTTCATTTATCCTGCCCACTTCGCTGTTTTCCGAATTCAGACTCATAAGGCTCTCAATTTCTCCGATCCTTGCAAAGGCCTTGTCAATTGCCTCATTGCCCTTACCGGCGTCAGCAACATAGACCTTGAGGGTCACCACCGTTCCCATCATATAGCCGGTCTTCTCTACCTTTTCATATCCCGGAGCGGCTTCCTCCCTCCGGCACCCTGTCGTCAAAAGCAAGCACAGGCATATAAAGATCAAAAAAAACCTGATACATATTTTCATTGCTTTTCTCCCGTTTTTTACGATAGTCCTTAATTATTATTGTCAATACTAAATACTAATACCCCTATTTTGCACCTGTTGCGCCATTGCTTTTCATTATTTTTTTCATGCCGTCGGTTGCCTCTGTTTTTCCATCATGCATAACCCATACGGCCTCAACCCCGTCAAGGCTGTCCACAAGCGCACGGCCTTGCTCGTAGGGCATTAAGAACACAGCGGTTGATAACAGGTCCGCCAGGCCTGAATCTTCTGTTACTATAGTCACCGCACTGTAATATTCTCCGGGCATAAGGGTTTTTGGGTCAATAAGATGGTGAACAAGCTTACCGTCCACGATGTAATACCTTTGATAATCGCCGCTGCTGACTACCGAAGCGTTATTGACAAAAACGGTATCAAGAAGATTATCATCATTATTGGAAATTATCGACTTATCAGGATTCTGTATGCCTATACCCCAGCGTTCACGAATGCCATCAAGGGGTTTCCCAATCACCCGTATATTACCGCCCGCATTTATGATCCCTGATTCAAGCCCTTGAGCCATGACTTCCTTTGCCACGGTCTCGACTGCATAACCCTTTGCCACCGCACCGACGTCAAGGCTCATCCTTTTATCGGCGAGATACACCGTACTGTTTTCTTCATCCACTATTACCTTATCTATATCCGTATGTTTCGCAGCATCCAGCAGGTCCTCCATAGGAGGCAATTTGGCGTTTGGGGGGTCATATAGCCCTTGCTCGCGGTATTCATGCCATATCCGCAGTACAGAACCCATAGCGATATTTGTTTGACCGTCCGTGCGTTTATACCACTCTTTGGCAAAAAGGATGAGGTCTATTATCTCCCTGTCAACCTTTACAGGTTTTATGCCTGCATTATCGTTTATCGTCTTAATATTGTTTATACCCTCATAATCGTTATATATATCATACATCTTATGAAGTTCTTGAAATCGTGCATGAATTTCCTGGAAATAGGCATTAAACTCCTGCTCACTTTTAGTGTAGGCAACAACATTTACCAGGGTGTCAAAGGTATCAAAAAAGCTTTCACTATATTTGCTGTACTCGTTTTTCGGTTCTGTCTGGCAGCCTGTTAAAAGAAGCGCTAGCAAAAGTACTACTATAAATTTTGCGGTTAATCTTCTCATACACATCACCCTTATCTATAATAATAGAAGACGCCCTCTTAAACAAGAGCCCAAACAAAACTCCCCCATTGCAAGTGGGGGAGTTTTAATGCGTATAATGGGGACATTCCGCGGCAAGGAATACCTGCATAGCAGCGGTGTGTCCCCTGACCTTTCTATCACTGCTTATTTTGCGTTATCATAGGATTCCGCAACAGCTTCAATATACTCATGAACGGTTATAGTAACAAGGGATGTAAGCTCAGGAACATCCGGTACGGCCGGGTGAGCATCGTCACGCTGCTTAACCTTCATAGCCTTTATCTCATCCACTGTCTTGCCAATCATCCACTTCTCAAGCTCGGCGATCTGCTGATACCAGTTCTTTTTAATCTGGGAAGCGCTGATCATGCCGTATGCGTCGCCAAGCTCAACCTTTGTTTTGAATTCACCCTTCTTGTCTGTGGTTACCTTGCCTTCCTTGCTGAATTCAACTTTAGTCTGTGCATTGTCTATAATAGTGCGAACAACCTTGCCATCCTTGTCGAATGCAGTAGCAGCCATTACGGTATCAACCTGTGCAACCGGCAGAGTTTCGGTGCCATCCTTCATACTGTAACCTTTGGATTTTCCAATGGATACTACATGTCCGAGGCCCAGTTCCACAGCGTCCCCTTGAACCTCAACGGCATTATGATATGCCTCTTCAACAGCTTCAATATACTCATGAACGGTTATAGTAACAAGGGATGTAAGCTCAGGAACATCCGGTACGGCCGGGTGAGCATCGTCACGCTGCTTAACCTTCATAGCCTTTATCTCATCCACTGTCTTACCGATCATCCACTTCTCAAGCTCGGCGATCTGCTGATACCAGTTCTTTTTAATCTGGGAAGCGCTGATCATGCCGTATGCGTCGCCAAGCTCAACCTTTGTTTTATATTCAGCAGCCAGGTCGGAAGTAACCTGAAGGTTCTTGTCAAAATTCACCCTGGTCTGAGCATTGTCAATGGTCACTTTGACAACTTTGCCGTCCTTGTCAAAGCCAACGGCTGCAATAACGGTATCAACCTGACCTACAGGGAGAACATCCTTGCCATCCTTGTCCACTCCAAGATCCACGGATTTGGCAATTGAGGTTATGTGTCCGAGACCCATTTTTACAATGCCATCGCCATTTGCAGGTGTGCCGGCTGCCGGTGTTTGATCTGCGGGTGGTTGATTTGAAGGCGTGCTCGGTGAAGAACAGCCGGCCAACGCAGCAAGCGTTAAAATAAGTACAAGAAAAATTGATAATACTTTTTTCATGGTTTCTCCTCCATTTTTAAAATTAAAATATAGTTCTATATAGGTTTTTCCAAGCTACTTTATAATGATAACATTTTAACACCATTTTTTCAAGAGTAGAAATTTGCTGTTAAGAATGTTTATTATTTAATTTTCATTTATTATATACCATCTGTATTATATTTTAGGTTTATCCGCTTCTATGCAGGGTATATGCTTATAAGAAAACACCAAATATTTCATTGTATGCGTAATTTCACTGTCACTAATATAACAAATCTGCTAGATATCGTATAATTTTTATGCTGCTACAAATAATAATTTGATAAATATATTTGACAATGTTTGTGAATATTATGTTATAATTATTATGGTTTTTAACTAATAATCACTATTACTTCGTATATTATAGTATTTTAGGAGGGAATACAATGAGCCAAGTAAAAAAAATTGTTGTTCTTGGTGCAGGGTACGGCGGTATTGAAGCAGCCCTTGATATATACCGCCACAGCAAGAAGAGAAACGATATTGAAGTTACAATTATCGACAAAAACGAATATCATACCCTGCTGACAGAACTTCATGAGGTTGCCGGTAACAGGGTGACGCCGGACGGACTTATGATAAATCTTGAAAGGATATTTGAATACACCAAGGTCAAGGTCGTAAAGGATAAAATCGAAAACATAGATTTTGCTAATCAGGTGCTGAAATCGGGAGATAGTTCTTATGAATATGACTACCTGATTCTTGGTACCGGCAGTGAACCAACCTTCTTCGGGATTCCCGGGATGGAAGAACATTCTTTCACACTGTGGTCCATGGAGGACGCACTGAAGATTAACGACCATATTAAAAAGATGTTTAAAAAGGCCAGCATAGAGAAGGATCCCGAGGAACGTGCAAAGCTTCTCACCTTTGTTGTGGGCGGCGGAGGTTTTACCGGAATTGAAACGGTTGGTGAGTTGGTCCAGTGGGCGGATGAGCTTTGCCGTGAATATGGAATCAACCGCAATGAAGTAAAACTGTACGTTATTGAAGCCCTTGACAAAATACTTCCGAACCTCCCCGATCCTCTGATAAAGAAAGCGGCTGCTTTCCTGGAAAGGAAAGGCGTAAGGATTCTGACAAGTTCACCAATCACCGAGGTTAAAGAAGACTCCCTGACCCTTAAGTCCGGAGAGGTAATTAAAACTCTTACCCTGATATGGAACGGCGGAGTCCAGTGCAACTCTTTCGCTGCTAACCTGGGATTGAAGACAAACCGGAGGGGCAGGCTTGATGTAAACGAGTTCATGCAGACCGTAGATTATCCAAATGTCTACGCGGTGGGCGATAACTGCTACTTTGAACCCGAGGAAGGCAAGGGCCCAATGCCTGCTTTAGTAGAATCAGCCCTGCAATCCGCTCAATGTGCAGCACATAATGTGCTGGCTGACATAGATGGTAAGAATAAAAAGCCTATGAAACTCAACCTTCACGGCGTAATGGTATCGATAGGGAGCAGGTATGCTGTCGCCAAGGTGAGCGGTATGCCACAGCTTTCCGGATACCTGGCAACGGCGCTCAAACACATCGTCAACATGCACTACCTGTTCGGGATAGGCGGATTTACTTTGATAGCTGAATATATAAACCATCAACTGCTTCACAACACCAGAAAATCCACCTTCCTGGGACCACACTTTACGGCTAAATCCGCCAACTTCTGGCTGGTGCCCCTGAGGCTGTACCTGGGATACATGTGGGTTATGTCCGGTCTTGAAAAGTACCACAACGGGTGGTTCCAGTATCAGATGCTCGCCGGAACCGCAGACGCTGCAAGCGGCGCTTCGATGATGCAGTTGATAAGCGACCATACTCCGGGCTGGTACGCATGGATTGTGGACACTATACTTGTTCCAAATGCCATGCTGTTCCAGAAGCTGATAGTATTCACCGAAGTAGGCATAGGCCTTGCGCTTATAGCAGGTTTGTTCACCTTCATAGCCGCCGCTGTAGGAGTTGCGATGAATATTAACTTCATCCTCAGTACCGGGCTTAACGACTACTGGTTCCTTGCAGCTTCAATTGCATGCATGGGCGGAGCAGGAAGGGCCTTTGGACTTGACCACTATGTGATTCCGTTCCTGAGGAATGTCACAAAAAGAATATGGCATAACAGATAATCAAAAGGGGACATTCCTTTGCAAAAGGTGTGTCCCCTTTCATTAGCCAGCCCACCAAAATGGTGGGCTGTAGCATTATTAATATTGATTAATTTTGTGAACCCGTTTCGCAAAGTAACACCGGAAAAAGAGGTGGAATAATATAATACTGTATAATTGAATTAGGAGGAAAGTTATGCCAACAATTATCTACCCGCCCACAATAGATTACTCATGGCTGTATCAAAGGCCTCAGCAGCTTCTCAAAGAAATCGCTACATTTGGATACAAGGTTATATTCTATAACAATGAAGTTTATGTGGAGCAAAAGGGCAGTATAGCTGAACCTTATCCGAACTTTTGGCTGTGCAAGTCAGACATCCCGGTTAAATACCTCAGGGCTGAGGGACCGGTGGTCAACTGGATTACATATCCGCCTCATGTTTTCCAAGTGGGGAAGTACAACGAAGATCTGGTTGTATTCGATGCAGTCGATGAGGGTAGTGAGGAATTTGAAGACTGGGCAGTGTACGTTGACCAGATATCTCTAATGGCAGATATTATTTTCACAACATCAAAAAAGCTGTATTCCTATCATGCAAAGCGACATAATAATGTATACCTGTGCCCGAACGGAGCGGACTTTGAACATTTTTCCAAAGCACAAAGGATTTTCACTGAAAGGCCCGCCGATCTTCCTAAAAACCATAAGCCAATCATAGGTTATTTCGGCGCTCTGGCCCCATGGCTGGACTGGGAGTTGATATATTATTTAAGCAGGCTGAATAGACATCTGAATTTTGTCATGATAGGGCCGTTTTACGGCAACTTTAGAAACATGGTCAGGTCGGACAACATCTACTACCTGGGTAGGAAAGACTATTCAATCCTCCCTGCGTATTTGCAGTACTTCGACGTATGCATAATACCTTTCAGGGTCACCTCGATGACCGAAGCCTGCAATCCCATCAAAATATACGAATATTTAAGTTCCGGAAAACCGGTTGTTTCAACTTGCATTCCTGAAGTTTCAGATATTGGGGTCGTGCATACGGCTGCTACTAAAAAAGAATTCAGCCAAAAAATCGTGGAAGCTCTCAGGAAAAGGTTTGATGAGGACAAAATACTTGAGAGGGTTAAGTTTGCAGAAAATAATTCATGGAAAAGACGGGCTTCCTTGGTTGCTGAAATTATTGAAAAGGAGTTAATCGCAAAAACCCGGAAAAATAAACTCAAGATATTATGGCGAAATTTAACAAATTCCGACTGATACTTAATTACCCATCCGTTCAATAAGTGCTATCCGGAAGCTATTCTTGCTTTTAATGAGTTCTCCCTCAAACATATCAATGGATTTTTCCCACCTGAATTTTTCTGCGGTTTTCAAACCTTTATATATCAGATCTTCCCTCAGCTTATATGAACCGATTAACAGTTTTAGCTTTGAAACAAGTTCTTCCACTGCCCCTGGTTTATACATAAGACAATTCTTTCCGTCCAAAGCATATTCCCTCACCCCTTCATTTGAAGCAGTTATAACCGCTGTCCCGCTTGCCATTGCCTCAAGGGGTGGAAGCGAAAAAGATTCGTAGTAGGATCCGGAAACGTATATATCGGACATCCGGTATAACCGGCCAAGCTCTTCCTGTGAAGGAGCAATATGGTATTGAATATCAACTCCCGTATCAGCATAATTCTTTTGGGGCGAGGCAGCAATGGCCCACCTAATCCTAAAATTATAACCCTCTTTTTTAAGAATGGCCAATGCCTTTATTATATCGTCATGCCCTTTAAACTGTAAGCTATCGTATCCCACCACCAGTATTTCCGGGATATTGTTTTGTCTGTTTCGCAAAGGATGGAATAGTTCATTATCTATGGCGTTTGGAATTAAGACGGATTTTCTCCCGTACAGATTCTTAATTTTTTCCTGCATCTGCCCTGAAACCGTAAAAATCTTTACAGGGAGTTTAAAGGCGACTGTGACTACATTTCTATAAAAAGGTTGCATGTTTTCGTACTCAAAAATATACCGTCCTCCCTGCTCACTAAGATATTTTAACGGTGCACAGCTTCTGACGGCATCAACAACCAAATCCCAATACCCTGCGATAACAACATCTGTGTTAAGAACCGCTTCATGAAGGTCCTCATCGGGTGGCACATGAAAATAACCGCATTTGATCTCAATCCACTCGGGTTTAGGTGAATGGCCATACAGCGAAACATTATGCCCTCTCGACTGCAGGCGGTTTGCCTGTTCAATCAATATTTTTAACCCCCCTGTAACACGACTGTGCGGGAGCAGGTAAGAGATATCCAGTTTTTTCTTTGCTTTTAGATAATCAAAACATTCAATGGAATACTCGCAGCCGAGCATATCCAGTTTAGCTTTATTAATGTTGATTTTTTCATTATCCTTTTCAATTATTCCCGTGTTTAAGTCGAAAATAGGACTTTTCCCATCGAACAGCTTTGCAAGCTCTCTAATCCTCCTGATGTAATGGTACCCTAGAAGCCGCTCATAGCTTTTCATATTTCGTCTTCTCCCTTCAACAGCGCTATTATTGCTGAGTTATATACAGTCATGGGGATAACATCTACCCTTTTAACCTTAAACCTTTTGAAATCCCCCGGTTTCCAAATGCTCCTATGTTTCTCCAATTCGTTGGACAAATAGCTCTGGTCACAGGGAATCGCCGGTACCGAAATGAGAAGCAGCCTGCATTTTTTCAGAAGTCCGTTAACTGATATATAGCCTTCTTCTTTGTTGAAATGTTCCAGAACATCGATCATCAACGCGAAATCATACCTTACCTCCAATTTATCAAACACTTCCTGGATTAACCCATAATAGACCCTGTCATAGACATAATCATGAATTGGATTCCTATATTCGCTAAATCCTTCTATGCCGTCAATCCTGACCT
Source organism: Bacillota bacterium (assembly GCA_013540605.1). Taxonomy (GTDB): domain Bacteria; phylum Bacillota; class Clostridia; order Ch29; family Ch29; genus Ch29. The sequence continues at coordinate 40,318 of JABVCK010000010.1, read as the reverse complement.
GCCAGTCCTTTTTTTCATATCTTCCCGGCATGATATCCAAAAACTCCCTGCATAAGACACCGTATTTACCGAAACCGATGCCGACATCCAATATTGTCCTGGGCCTTTCCTTCAGGATGAAGTCAAGGATTGTGGATATTTGACCGTGAAAGCTTGTAGGCATATATATTTCCCCCTTTCCCATTTCATTTTCAGTATATTCATCTTGAAAATCTTGCGTACGCATTTTTCTTGTTAAAATATCGTTTGCACAAAAGCAGTATTCTTCATATTGTATATTGAAAAAGCCTTAAAAAGGGAGTGAGTAATCCGTGCCAAACAACATTGTTTTCAATAATGTAGCCAGCCAGTTAAAGACACAGTTGTATGGTTACGACGGCAGTTCGGTCGTACCCATCATGACTGATGCCAGTGGAAATATCAAAATAGTAGGCGTATCCGGGGATACAATACCGGTATCCATAGCGGATCCTGTAACGGTAACTATACCGGATACGGTTGCCGTAACCGCAGCAGACCTGGATATCAGGGACCTTTCCGGGACCCGGGACAGCGTGATAAAAGCGGGTTCGTATTTCAGTGAAAGCATCATCACGCTACCAAATATCACTTCTACCGGTATAGCTCTGACAATAGACAACTCCCAGCAGGATATTTATTCATTCTATGTAAAAAATACCGGTGCTGCTGCCGTTTCAGTAAAACTCCAGATATCACCGACTGATGTAGACGACTATTTTACAGACGATCCAAGCAATGAAACTTTAATCGCTGCTGACAATATGGATGTGCTGGTTGCACAGAAATTCCTCAGGTATACAAGAGTGTATTATAACGCCAGTGATACAACCTCCATTGAAGTTTACTATAATGCTCATGCTTAAAAAATATTTGCTGCCGGTTTTATGCCGGCGGCATACATAAAGATAAAAGGGGGGAACAACTTTTAATGCTCAGCCTGTGCATGATTGTAAAAAATGAAGAAAAAACCCTCGCAAGGTGCCTTGAAAGCGTCAATGACATTGTTGACGAAATGATTATTGTGGATACCGGGTCCACCGATTCAACGGTAGCAGTTGCGAGGAGTTATGGAGCCAAAGTGCTCTTTTACAAGTGGGACGACAGCTTCAGTGCAGCCAGGAACTATTCCCTAAAGCATGCAACCGGTGATTGGATATTAATAATGGATGCAGATGATGAACTTGAGCAGTCAGACAAACCAAAGCTTTTGGAGCTGATGACAAATAAAAACGTTGATGTTTACCTGCTGCAAACCCTCAACTACGTTGGAAATAAACCCGGCCTTGACGTGGTGTGCAACTTGAATGTAAGGCTTATAAGAAATTGCAGGGGCTACAGGTTTGAGGGGGAAATACATGAACAGATAACAAATGAAAATCCTGATTTCAGCAAAGGCAGGATACGCTCGGAAAGGGTGAAATTTCACCATCACGGTTACCTTCACCAAAATGTCATAGAGAAAAATAAACGGAGCAGGAACATAAGAATACTTCAAAAAGTACTGGAGGATAATCCTGATGACGCTTTTACCCTCTTCAACGTGGGAAATGAATTCACAGCTCTGGATAACCATATAAAAGCCCTTGAGTATTACGGAAGAGCCTACAGCAATTTTCACCCGGATACGGGTTACGGCCCCAGGCTGTTCTTCAGAATGGCTCTTTCCATGAATGCGCTTGGCCTATATGAGGAAGAACTAAAAATTATTAATGAGGGCCTGGAATATTACCCGGATTTCACTGACCTTGAGTACTTGAAGGCATCTCTATTCCATCACCAAGATAAATTTACCCTGGCCATAAGGGCATATAAGAAATGCTTATCGATGGGCGAACCTCCGCTATATCAAAGCTTTATTCTTGGAGCCGGTAACTTCAGGGCTCACCACGCCCTTTCGGAAATATACTTTGAACTGGGGGATTACAATGCATCCTACAACCACTGTGTTGAAGCCATAAGGATGAACCCTGACTTTACTCTGCCGCTCAATAGGATTGCCCAGGTTCTGGATAAAAAAGGTGTAAAAATGGATGTTATAAAATCCAAACTGGAAAACTTTTTTGAGGCGATACCGGACAGGACACCGTTTATTACCCTTGAAAGGGTTTTTTCAGGACTGAAAAGACATGATATAGCTCTGGAATACCTTTTAAGGGCTGAAAAAACTGATAGGGACTCAGCCGATATACTGTACCGCAAGGGAATGTGCCTCCTGTACCTTAAGGAGTTTGACAGGGCTGTAGAATGCTTTGACAGCGTAAAGCCGGGGGAATTCTACGAGATGGCACGGTTTAGAATAGCCCTTTGCGAAGCCTTGAAGGGTAACATGTATAAAGCCTCCCAACTGCTTGAAAAAACCAATGAGTATAAAGATGACGATACCAGGACTGTATATAAAACTTTTGTAGAGATACTGGAGGGTAAGAAGTGTGAACCCATAAACAGTAACAGGGAAGAATCCGGGAGGTTTGTAAACATTATATTCGACCTTTTAAGCATTGTTCTTACCGCAGGCCCCCCTGAAACCTTCGAAAAATCCCTTCAGCTTCTCAACCTCATAGAGAACGACGAAGTGCTTCTCAGGCTTGCAAAGCTCTATTATAGCAACGGCTATTACAGTCTGGCTTACCAGGAATTCATGAGGTCCATAAAGATGTTTGGCAAAATCGACCGTGAAGGCATAAAGATGCTTAATAAAATCTTCATCCTTCCCCGCAGGATTATGGTAAGTGAGGTTAAAGATAATGGCGCAAACAATAATTCAACTTCCTGCGGCTAATTGCAGCATCAACAGCGATATGCCCGACCGGAACTTCAGTGACTATTATGCCCTGTTTTTAGGTAGATTCCAGGGTCAGGCTGTCTATAGAAGTTTGTTCCTGTTCGAAGTACCGATCCTACCCTCCGGGAACATTGCAAAAGTGGAACTTGTACTGTATATAATGCGAAACGACAGCTCCGATTGTCCTAAAAAATTCAGTATTCATAGGTTAACTGAAAGTTTTGAGCAAAAAACTGTAAGCTATGACAACCAACCCATTTTTGATGAAAGACCCTATGCTATCCTGACAATCAGGGATGAAATAAACACATTTATAAGGATAGACATTACAAAACTCTACAATGGATGGCGGCAGGGGCAGTTCCCCAACTGCGGGGTAATGCTCAAATCTTCGGATGAAAGCAGGGATTCCCTTGTAGCATTTTATAGCAAAGAGTTTGAAAACATGATATTCGCGCCAAGGTTGGAAGTAAAACTTAGGAAGAGCCTTGCAATTGAGGACGAGACACGCACTTCAAACGGATCAAACGGATATAGTATCGGTAACCCTTCTGAAATATATTTCTTCATGGGAAACGAGTATTTTACTGACGATGATTTAAACAAGGCTTTAAAATACTATAAAAAGGCATATGAGTGTTTTGATCCCGGTGCACAATATGGGCCAAAGCTTGTACTCATGCTGGTGAAGGTATTGAATGAATTGGACCTTGTTGAAGAAGGACTCGAGGTAATTTCTTGTGGGCTTGAATTCTATCCGGAATTTACCGACCTGGAATATATACGGTCAGAACTTTTGCTTAGCCAGGGTAAAATCTCCCTGGCTGTAAAGGGTTTCGAAAAATGCCTGGCAATGGGCGACCCACCATCAAATCAAAGGTTTATACCGGGTTCGGGCAGCTATAGGGCTCACTATGCTCTCTCCGAACTGTATTTTGAGCTGGAAGATTACGATAGGGCCTACAGGTACTGCATGGAAGCCCTGCGGCTAAAACCGGATTTTACCGAAGCGCTTTATAAAATCGTTCCCATACTGCTGGAAATGCATAATGGCATAGGTTATATCAAATCATCAGTTGAGAGCTTTTTTAGGGGTAGTATAAATAGATCCTCGTTAATGACGATTGCTGATATATTCATAATGTCCCGGAAATATGATATTGCTCTGGATTATTTTGTTCTGGCTGAAAAAACTGATAGGGACTCAGCCGATATACTGTACCGCAAGGGAATGTGCCTCCTGTACCTTAAGGAGTTTGACAGGGCTGTAGAATGCTTTGACAGCGTAAAGCCGGGGGAATTCTACGAGATGGCACGGTTTAGAATAGCCCTTTGCGAAGCCTTGAAGGGTAACATGTATAAAGCCTCCCAACTGCTTGAAAAAACCAATGAGTATAAAGATGACGATACCAGGACTGTATATAAAACTTTTGTAGAGATACTGGAGGGTAAGAAGTGTGAACCCATAAACAGTAACAGGGAAGAATCCGGGAGGTTTGTAAACATTATATTCGACCTTTTAAGCATTGTTCTTACCGCAGGCCCCCCTGAAACCTTCGAAAAATCCCTTCAGCTTCTCAACCTCATAGAGAACGACGAAGTGCTTCTCAGGCTTGCAAAGCTCTATTATAGCAACGGCTATTACAGTCTGGCTTACCAGGAATTCATGAGGTCCATAAAGATGTTTGGCAAAATCGACCGTGAAGGCATAAAGATGCTTAATAGAATCGTTTCCAAAAGTTCTCCCAAACATATAACCAAGGAGATATGCCCTTAATATAATGGAAAATAAAGGGAGAGGGAACAATGGCGGCTAAGATAACAAAACTGGCATCTATGGATACTTGTGTGGACAGCAATATTCCATATAGAAACTTTGGAAATTACTATGCTCTGTTCATTGGCAAGTACCTTACCAATGTTATATACAGGACCCTGCTAAAAATCGATACCTCCGGTATCCCGGAAGGAAAAATAATCACGAGAGTGGATTTAATACTTTATATCATCAGGAATGACGATTCCACATACTCCAAGATATATAATGTATATAACCTGCAAGAAGGTTTTGACGAAAATACGGTAAACTATGTGAATCAGCCTGCCATTTATCCTACCCCCATGGCCCAGTTCGAAATAACAGATGAAGTTAATACATTCATCAACTTTGACATTACCGATTTGTTCAATCAATGGTATAATGGTGAGTTCCCCAATTACGGTCTCATGATTAAGGCTGCTGATGAGAACCTGGGTTCGCTTGTAGCATTCTACAGTAAGGATGCCGGCAATTACAGATATACGCCGAGGGTAGAAATTTATATTGAAGACCCGCTGAGGCTTGACGACAGGCTGTTTAATTCTTCGGCAGAAAATAACCTGCTTACTTCTGACATATATGAATACAGCAAGGTGTACGATGTCTCATACGTTTCAAATTATACATGGTTTGTAAAAAACACAGGCGCAATAAATACATGCGATACGGTCATCCAGGTAAGCCCTAATGGTGTTGACTGGATTGATGATTCAGCATTGTTTGCCGTTGAACCCGGGGAAATGGTAAGCTTAGTACCGAAGATATTTTCAAAGTATACAAGACTGGCATATAAATCGTCCCGGCCGGGGAGCAGTACAGTTGCCGATATATACATTCAATCGCAGGTATAGAAGCTGCTTTCGCCTGTAAATCAAGCCCCACCATATATAACGGTGGGCTTGGTTTTTTAACCCCTGTTTTTCGGTTTGTTCCCTTCGTAGGGGACTGGTACATATTGAACCGAAGGTCTTCTTTGCTGGGGTTGGGGATACAGTTCCATCAACTGGTATATTTCTCTCGGTATACCCTTGTTCACGGGCAGCCCCATGGATTTTAGTTCATCGTAGTCTATCGGATAATCATGTGTCCATTTTCCTTCGGTAAAAAGCCTTGCAATACGGCAGGCCTCGTCCTCCTCCATCTTGGGTTTGATTATTTCATATACGGTCTTTCTGACCTGGTTTATTGCCTTTTCTGCAATATCTGCGAGTACAAGGGTTTCATCGTCCACTTCGTTTATATCCTTTCGCTGGAGAACCTTCAACAGCGATGCTGCGGGATAACTGCCCAGTTGCGGGTCGACCGGACCCAGCACGGCGTTTTCATCCATGTTAATCTCGTCCGCCGCCAGTGCCAGCATTGTTCCCCCCGACATAGCGTAATGGGGCACGAATACACACACCTTTGCGGGATGCCCCTTAATCGCCATAGCAATCTGCTCCGCAGCCAGAACCAAACCTCCGGGGGTGTGAAGGATTATATCGATGGGCATATCATCAGGAGTTAACCTGATCGCCCTTAATACTTGCTCTGAGTCCTCAATATTTATGTACCGGCTAATGGGCAAACCCAGCAGGTTTATGGACTCCTGCCTGTGTATCATGACTATAACCCGTGTTCCCCGCTTCTTCTCCAGTTCTCTAATGAGCCTAATTCTTTCATGTTCAACCATTCTCTGCCTAAACATTGGCACTAGCGTATATGCAAGAAATAACAGCCAGAATACATAGGACATCGGCACCCCACCCTTCATTATTATAGTAACCTAATACCCCTTCATCACCCCTTAAAACACCCGCCGGTCAATAAACCACGCCATACCCTCCCCTGGGATTCTCCCAAGCAATGTTGTCATAGGGACAGCCAAAGGGACACGCTCCGCACTCTATACACCTCTTGTACAGGATTTTTATGCTGTCATCCTCCCAGTAGAAAACCCTCGTCGGGCAGTAATAGGTGCACGGTTTGTTCTCGCATTCCTCTATGCATATACCATCGTCCTTAATAAAGATGTGGGATTTGCTATCGGGTATTATTTTGACATATTCCAGCGGGTTTGTATCGGATTTGGCAAAATTACCCATCACCATACCTCCCAGTTTTGCAATCCATACAATAAGTCCTTGCCGGTCTTTTGCAGCGGCTGCATGTTCTTCAGTTCCTCTATCATCTTTCTTAGCCTGATTTTGTTGTTTTCCAGGTCCTGCTTGAAATATTTGAAGGCAAGGTCGTTCATCGCTTTGGTTATTAGAAAATCCGAGTCCTGGTATGTATTAAAATACTCCTCTACATTCTTGCCCTTTCTCATGTTCTCATAGAAGAACGAGCCCTTTATTCTTTTCACATAGGAAGAAAGGGTTTCCCTGCTGTAATCGTCCAGGGCGCAGGCCTGAGCGGCAGCTTCTGCAGCAAATTTACCGGTTATCATAGCAAGGTCTATACCCCTCCGACCGCTTATCATCTCGGCTGCGTCTCCGACAACAATCACTCCGTCATCCACTAGGGTCGGGATTTTTTTGAACCCACCCTTTGGTATGGTATGCGCCAGATATTTTATCGGCTTTGCCCCTTCGATTAGCTTCTTTATCATGGGATGACTTTTAAACCTTTCCATCAACTGCAGTGGGTTAAGCCCCTTATTTACGATTTGATTCAAGTATGCTCCCACTACTATGGAAAGGGAGTCCTTATTGGTCCAAATACCACCCTTGCCTATGGCCGGGGAAGTGGGATATCCCACCATTCCGATAACCGCTCCCTCATCCCCTTCCAGACTAAATCTCTCTTCTATTTTACCCGAGGGTAACTCTAGGACCTCTTTAACATAAAGCGTCATATCAGCAGGGTTGAGCCTTTGCCTCAGACCGATTTTTTGGGTCAGTGCGGCAGATGAACCCTCTGCCAGCACCACGAGGTCAGCATGAATTATATCTCCGCCCTCCAGAACCACCCCATCCACCTTTTTTGACAGCAGTCCCGTTTTATGGTACACAAGGTCAATTGCAAGACAGTTGTTGAACAGCTTAGCTCCTGCGGCTACAGCCTGATCTGCATACCATTTGTCAAACTTGTACCGGAGTATCGAGAACTTATTATAGGGGGCATAACCGAACTTCTTGCCGCTAAACCCCATCTTTACGGCTGAATCGTTATCCAGCATCCACAACTCGTCTGATACAATCTTTCTTTCCAGGGGAATCCCATCTATATTCCAGTATTCGGGTAAAATCTCCTGGAAGGGCATGCTTGCAATGGTGCCACCGCTCATATTCTTGCTCCCGGGATAAGGTCCCCTTTCCAGCATAGCTACAGAAAGGTTGTTATTTGCCATGAGCAGTGCTGCAGAACTGCCGGCAGGCCCGGCGCCCACCACCACAACATCATATCTATCATTTCCCATCAAAAAATCCCTCCGTGAAACCATATTAATGTCAGGGGACACACCGCTGCTAGTTCGTAGTTGGTAGTTGGTAGTTCGTAGTTCGTAGTTGGTAGTTCGTAGATCACAGATCACAGGTATCCGAGTTATGCCTTTGGGTTTTTACCCTATAGCTTTGCTCTGACGTCTGTCATCTGGCAACTGGGAACTGGTAACTAAAAACTGAACTGCGGAATGTCCCCAATATAACTTTAGTATGGTTCCACTGAGGGATTATATACCACCTGCAGGTCAGCTATGCTGCTTCCATCCGCAAAGCTTTGCCTCCAACAGGTCCAACAGTCCGAACAGCAAAAGCCCCATTAAACTCAATCCTGCTATCGAAGCGTACATTTCCGGATAATTGACCCTGACCCAGCTGTCCATAATCAAATAGCCTATACCCGTATTCGTAACGATGGTCTCGGAAAAAAACAGCACGGCTATTGCTGTCCCAAGGCTTATTCTGAGCGCTGTAAATACCGCCGGAAGTATTGAAGGAATAATAATGTGGAAAATTGAATGCTCCCACCCTGCTCCCATGACCCTAAGGATGTAAAAAAGCTCATCGCTTGTTCCCGCCGCCGCATCCCTTACAGCTATTACAAGGTGAAAAAAAACGATTATGCCAATAAGTATCAGCTTTGAAGCTTCCCCAAGCCCGGCAAGGATAAGGATAATGGGCAAAAAGGCAATCTTTGGCACAGGATAGAAGAAGTACAGCACCGGCGATAGGACCCTGTCAAGGACCTTAACCCTTCCTACGCCGATACCCAGAGGCAGCGCTACGATAAAGGCTGCCGCTATGGCTATTATTATCCTTCTTGTGCTGGAAAGAATATGGAGCATCAGCTTGGAAACAAACTTCCCGCTGAGGACGCCGGCCACTTCCACAGGGCGTGGTATCACCGGAGAATTCACCATTATGGACAGAAAGTGCCAGAACAGGAGTATTATTATACCCGTTAAACCGTATACGGCTATCCTCTTCATACCTCAAGGCACCCCCTGACTTGCCGGCATACTTCGTAGTACATGGCTGAGGTCCTTTTATCCTTTACTCCCCACAGCGGGTTCTGCAGCGCCCTCCGTATCCTTCCCGGTTCACCGCCCATGACTATTATCCTCTGACCCAGATAGACTGCTTCTTCTATGCTGTGGGTGACCATTAAAACGGTGAATTCATTCTTTTCGTGGAGCATGAGCAGGAATTCCTGAAGCTCTTCCCTTGTCAGCTGGTCAAGGGAAGAGAAAGGCTCGTCCATCAGAAGCAGGTCGGGCTGAAACACAAGGGAGCGTGCAAGGGCAACCCTCTGCTTCTGTCCGCCGCTCATCTGACCCGGAAACCTGTCTTCAACTCCCGATAAGCCCATCTCCGCCAATAACCCCCGGGCTTTTAACCTTGAACTCCTTCTGTCGCAGCCTTTAATTATCAGGCTGAGTGCAACGTTATCAACAGCCCTTTTCCAGGGCAGCAATCCGTAATGCTGTGGAATGAGGCTCATTCTCAGGGCATTGTCATCCTTAACAATTTCTCCTGCCTTCTGCTTAACCAGCCCCGCGATAGTATACAAAAGGGTGGTCTTACCGCACCCGGAAGGTCCAAGCAGCGTACATATTTCGCCCCTGTTGAGCTTCAGGCTTATGTCCCCCAGGGCGGTAAATTCTCCGTAAGAAACCGTTACGTTCTTTACCTCAAGCATGGTCCTACTCCAGTATGCTTTCGTCTACCAGTTGATTATAGTTGAGCCTGTTGGCAATAAGCTCCTTGCCGACCATCCAGGCGATAACCTCGTTTACCAGCTTCTCCGAAGGCAGTTCCGCTTCCCTGTACTCCGGGAACTCTATCGTATCCCTGACCTGCTCAGGAAACCCGGCCTTCTTCACCAGCATTTCCCTGTGCTTTTCACCGTTGCTGTTAATCTCAGCAGCGGCCCTGTTGTACGCCCTATAAAACTTCGTTATCGCATCCTTTCTCCCGCCAACTGCATCTCCGGTAAAAAGGATTATCCCCGGGGCTTCCCCGATATCCTCGCTGCTCGCGATCAGCCTTGCACCCTTCGACATCTGCAGGGTCGCAAGGGGTTCGGGCATCCCGGCCGCCTTGACCTTCCCCTCCTCCAGCATCTGCATTCTTACCTGCATATTCGGTATTGCAATCTTTGCTATCTCACTGCTGTCAAGGCCTGCGGACGTAAGAAGCTTATCAACCTCGTATTCTATAATCGTGTTTGATGACATCGCTATCTCAACTCCCTTCAGGTCTTCGGCTTTTGTTATGCCGCTGTCCCTGGAGGCAAGAATGCAGTACCTGCCGTCGCTCATTGATGTTATCCTCACGTCAAATCCCTTATCTGCAAAAAATGCCACCGCCAGTATATCCGAAATAGCCCCGTCCAGCTGTCCCGCCTGCAGTGCGCTGTCCCGTTCCACCGGACTGGTGAACATCTCCACCCGGACATCCACTCCCTCTTCATTGAAATAGCCAAGCTCTTCAGCCAGCAGAATCGGAAGGGAATCCACATCCGGCATAACGGCGACGCTCAACTGCGCCGGAGCGGCATTTTTATCCGATGCACCAGGACCATAGCAGGCGGCGGTCAATCCCGCCAGAAGCATAAAAGTTACAGTCAAAAACAGATATTTCATCCACATAATAAACATTCCTCCTTTTTTCTTCTAAAAAACAAACCGGTATAATACGTCAAGGGAGCCGAAGATCAGAAATACGACGCCCACCAGCTCATTGACATTATAGGATGCAATCTTCACCTTTTCCAGGTTGTCCGGTGAAATTATACGGTGTTCGTAAAGAAACAGGCCGCCGGTAATCACCATGCCTATTACATAAATAATACCCATGTCCATAAAATATACCAGGCTAAACATCATTGCAACAGAAATAAGGTGAAACGCAGCTGCTATTCTCAAAGCAGCGTCCAGCCCAAACCTGGCAGGTACCGAATGCAGCCCCTCTTTCCTGTCAAATTCTATGTCCTGTGTTGCATATATTATATCGAAACCGGCAACCCACAAAGTAACAGCCGCCGCCATTACCAGGACCGGAAGCTCTATCACACCCCTTATGGCTATCCATGCGCCTACGGGGGCTCCACCCAGCGCTGCTCCCAGTATCATATGACTGAGCCATGTAAACCTCTTGGAGTAATTGTAGATAAAGAATATGAACAGCGCAACCGGAAGCAGCTTCAGGCACAGGGGGTCGAGCATATAAGCAGCGACAGCAAGCAGTGCAAAACATACCGCTGTCAGCAGGGCTGCTTCCCATGTCTTCACTTCCTTGCGGGGAATATGCCTGCCGGCAGTCCTAGGGTTCTTCGCGTCGATTTCCCTGTCAACGATCCTGTTCAATGCGTTGGCACCGTTCCTGGCCCCAATCATAGCCACCATTATCCAGAAGAACTTGTCCGCAGGCGGAATGCCCCTGGCCGCCGCCAGCATCGCCACAAGGGCAAAGGGCAGAGCAAATATAGTATGCCTGAACATAACAAGTTCCCCCATCGTTTTTATCTTATTCAATACCATATTCCTTCCACTTCCTGTCCACCATTTCCTTTATCTCCCAGCTCATTTCAATGTCGTCAGGCCACTCCCTGGTGTGTCCTTCCTCTGGCCACTTCTTTGTAGCATCGATCCCAAGCTTGTGGCCGTAATGGGGCAGAGGGGACGAATGATCCAGGGCGTCCAGAGGGCCTTCCATTATTACAAGGTCCCTTTCCGCATCAATGTTGTTGAAAACCTTCCACGCGACCGTAGAAAGGTCATGGGGGTCAACATCCCTGTCCACCACCACTATCATTTTTGTAAACATCATCTGTCCCATTCCCCATATTGCATTCATAACCTTTTTTGCCTGACCCGGAAATCTCTTGTCTATGGAGACTATGGCACAGTTGTGAAATACTCCCTCCAGCGGCAGGTTGATGTCCAGCACCTCGGGCAGATACAGTTTCAACAGAGGCAAAAAAATCCTTTCGGTCGCCTTGCCAAGATAACAGTCCTCCATAGGTGGCTTTCCGACAACCGTTGCCGGGTATACGGGATTTTTTCTCCTGGTTATGCATTCCACATGAAAAACCGGATAGTAGTCGGTAAGAGAATAATATCCCGTATGGTCTCCAAAGGGCCCCTCCAGCCTCAGGTCGTCAAAATCCACGTATCCCTCGAGGACAAACTCGGCGTTTGCGGGCACTTCCAGGTCGTTGGTTACACACCTCACCAGCTCTACCGGTTTCTTCCTCAAAAATCCCGCAAAGAGGAATTCACTTATTTCTCCCGGCAGCGGTGCGGTGGCCGCATAGATGACAGCCGGGTCACACCCCAGAGCTACGGATACGTCCATAACCTTCCTGTCCCCTGCTTTCTTCTGGTTTTCAAAATTCCGCCTGCCGTCCTTGTGAAGGTGCCAGTGCATTCCGGTTGTCCGGGAATCATAAACCTGCATCCTATACATACCCATATTCAGGGTTCCCCTATCAGGGTCCCGGGTTATAACCAGGGGCAGCGTGATGAACCTGCCGCCGTCACCGGGCCAGCATTTAAGTATGGGCAGCTTGTTCAAATCCGGCTCATGCTCAATAACCTCCTGGCAGGGCGCTTCCTTAACCCTCCTCGGAAAGATGCCCGCAAGCTGCATAGCCTTCGGCAGCATTTTGATCTTGCCAAGGAGACTATCGCGGCTGACTTCACTGATTAACCCTTCTATCTCTTCCGCTATATCATCCAGTCTGTCCACTTCCAGGGCGAGGTTCATCCTCTCGTATGAACCCATAGAGTTAATCAAGACCGGATAGTCCGAGCCCTTAACCTTTTCGAACAGCAAAGCCGGCCCATTGCTCTTGCTGACCCTATCGGTAATCTCGGTTATTTCAAGAACGGGGTCGACCTCGGTCTTGATTCGGACCAACTGACCATCCTTTTCGAGAACCCTTATGAAATGTTGAAGGTCTTTATACGCCATTTTCTCACCCCTTTTCCACTAACAATAAATATTTTACCATTTTTAAAGCCATAAAGGAAAACTATATTTAACGGATAAATATTATTATATATCCTGCCTCTTGTCATTCAAAGAACACCGGTTTTGCCTGTTCAGAAGACCCGTAAGAAGTGTTTTGTTTATTGAACTGTAGCACTCCTCTCCCCGCATAATCCCTGCTATCATCCCTGCCCCTATGTAGCCCTGCCCCCACAATCCCATATCCTCCAGCCTCCGCCTGAACAGAGACAGGATGATTGAGTGCCTGTATTCCTTAAGCAGCCTCCTGTAAATGGTCCTGGAATACTCCTCCTTGTGGTTTTCCCCTTCTCCCTTTTCGCGGTTCAATATAAAACCGGCTGCCTCCCTGCCGCTCATCACTGCCGCATAAAGGCCTTCCCCCGAAAAGGGCTCGGCAAGCCCGGCGGCGTCGCCTACCAGAAACGCGCCTCTATGAGCTATGCGTCTTTTCCATCCTCCTGTTTTAAGAAATCCGCCCTTAAGTTTGCTGAAAGGGATGTCCATGCCCGTAGATTTTCGGACTCCTGAGATGAATTCTTCGGTCATTTTCGTCAGCCTTTTACTGAACTGCGTACAGGCGCCCAAACCTACATTCATTTCGCGGGGCCCGTTAAAACACCAGCCCAGGCCGGTAGGTATGGGCAGGGAATATATCCTGCACCTGCTCGGAATTCCCGATTCCGAAGATATATTTACGCCCAGGGCGAACCCGTAGAAATAGCTGTCCAGATATGTTCCAAACCCCAGGTCCCTTGACACAATGCTGTGGCTGCCGTCTGCCCCTATTATATACCTGGACGAAAAGGAATACCTGCCGCTTCTGACAATATAGTATGAGTCCTTTTGCCGGACACTGTCTACCTTCATCGAATCCAGCACTTCAACACCAAGGTCCTCTGCCTTCCTGGACAGCTCATAGTCAAAGGTTCTTCTATCAATAATATACCCAAGTTCAAGCCTGCCTCTGTATTCATCCATTCCCCATCCGGAATGGTATTCTATATCCCTGACTTTCCGGTTCTCCGTAAGGTAATAGTCGATGTCAAAGGGTATCTGTTCCCTGGCCCTCCTGGACAAAAGCCCTCCGCACAGTTTCTCTCTGGGAAGTTTATCGCCTTCCAGCAGCAGGACCCTCATCCCGCCCTCAGCAAGGCATCCGGCAGCGGTGGATCCAGAAGGACCTGCTCCGACAACAATACAATCGAAATGAACCGGCATATATATGCATTCCTTTCAGTTCGTAGTTGGTAGTTCGTAGTTCGCAGGTGATAGATCACAGTTGGCAGATCGCAGTTCGCAGATCATAGATCATAGATCACATTTCGCAGACTTTCGGTTGAGGCCTTTGGGTTTTTACCCTCTAGCCTTGCCCTGACGTCTGTGATCTGTCATCTGGTAACTGATAACTATATCCTGGCAACAGTAGCTTCCCCCTTCAACCAAAAAAAATACGGTGAAAGCGTTGGACTGCGCTTTCACCGCGGCGGACTGCCGTCAGTTTTCGTCCACGGGCTGCCCGTAACTCTTTCTATAGTTTTCCCTCATAATCTGCACATCCTCGAAGGATATTGGTACCGGCTGTCCGACAGCATTGCTTAATATCGTAATCTTTGCCCCTTTTTCCACAACGCTGCATATCTTGAAGGCCTCCTTCATGTCCTTTGCCATTCCTATCATCCCGTGGTTCGCCAGAAGCACCGCGTTTCTGTCCTTCGCAGCGGCCAATACATTGGCAGCCAGTTCATTGGTTCCGGGCAATGCATATTTTGCTACCCTTACGTCTCCTCCAACTACCTGCACCAACTCCTCTACTATCGGGGCTATCGGCTTGTGCACGCAGGCAAGGGCGGTAGCGTAAGTGCTGTGGGTATGGATTATCGCATTGATGTCCTTCCGGCTCCTGTAAATGTATAGATGCATAGGCACCTCGGTGGACGGCTTGCGGTCACCGCATACCTTGTTTCCCTCCATATCAAGGATAACAATATCCTCCTCATCCAGCTCGTTATAATCCATCCCGCTCGGTGTGATCGCTATCAGTTCCTCTCCTGAAACCCTGCAGCTGATATTTCCCCATGTGGCCGTCACCAGATTGGACGTAAGCATCCGGACACCAGCCTCTTTTACCAGCAATCTTGCTTCTTTTATCCTGTCCAATGGGCTGTCCTCCTTTTAAGGTCCTAAATATTCATATTCTTATTATTCCTTCGCCGCACCCGCAGTTTCCATCGGATCCGGCGTTGTTGAATACTTTAATAAAGAGTTTGAGCAGCTGCTCCCTTCCTGTATCCATTATTGTCTTGATTTCACTATGGGAAATATGGGAACTCACCATTCCGTTGCACCAGTTGGTTACTATTCCGACGGCGCTGTAGCAAATGCCCAGCTCCCGCGCAAGCACAACTTCCGGCACGTTGGTCATGCCGACAAGGTCACCTCCTATGGACCTGTAGAATGATATTTCCGCTCTGGTCTCAAACCTCGGTCCTTCAACGCAGATATAGGTGCCCCTGCCGCTGATGATTGTGCCGGCAGTGGGCGCCGTATCCTCCAGAGCCCTTGAGAGGTCCCGGCAATACGGGTCTGCCATATCCACATGTATTACCCCTTCTTCACCGTCGTAAAAAGTATGGGGCCTGAACCTGGTAAAATCAACAAACTGTTCGAGCACCACAAGGCTGCCCGGAGGATAACTGAAATTAAGGGACCCAACCGCCGCTGTAGCCAGTATCTTTTTAACCCCAATGCTTTCCAGTGCTTTAATGTTTGCCCTGTAGTTTATCATATGAGGAGGGGTCGAATGTCCGGCTCCGTGCCTTGGAAGGAAAGCTATTTCCTTCTCACCGTGCTTCTGTACGTATACCTTCACACTGCCATATCTTGTGTCCACCACTTCCTCCCTGCTGTCCCCGTCCAAGCCGTATACTCCTGTTCCTCCGATAATCGCATACTCTACCATCCGGTTACCTCCTTACCTGTTGAACAGCCTCTTGAGGCTCCTGTCTATCTCGTAAAATATTTTTTCCTGGTCCAGCGTCACCAATTCACCCTTATCCACCAGCACCTTCCCATCTACCAGTGTATAGGCCACGTCTGCCCCGCTGGCCGCATACACAAGGTTTGATATAAGGTCGTGCTGCGGATACAGATAGGGTTTATTCATATCAACAAGCACAAGATCCGCTTTCATCCCCGGTTTGATCTGTCCTATACGGTCATCCAGCCCGAGGGCCCTGGCGCCGTTGACCGTTGCCATCTCAACAGCCCTGAAGGCCGGAAGCGCAGTCGCCTCCATGCTGCCGACCTTCTGAAGCAGGGCAGCGCTCCTCATTTCGCTTATCATATCCAGGTTATTGTTGCTGCATGAGCTGTCGGTACCCAGAGCCACGTTGACTCCCTCTTTAATCATCCTGTCAACGGGGCATATCCCGCTTGCCAGCTTCATATTGCTCTCGGGATTGTGCACAGCATTCAACCCTTTTGCTTTGATTATCTCCATGTCTCCGTCCGAGACATGCACGCAGTGGGCTCCGATAACCCTGAGGTCCAGAAGTCCCAGGCCATCCACGTATTCAAAGGGCGTTTTACCGTATTTCTCCTTGATCTGGCTTATCTCATCCAGCGTCTCTGCAAGGTGTATATGTATCTTTGCCCCCAACTCCTCCGCAGTGGATTTAACCATCCCCAGGAACTCAGGAACGCAGGTATACGGAGCATGGGGACCCAGAGAAACGCTAATCCTGCCATCCCCTTTGCCGTTCCACTCGCTGAAAAACCTCCTGCAGTTGGCCATTCTGTCGTTCCAGTCATCGTTGAAGCTCGTCATCCCGAAGGACAGGTCCGCCCTGATACCCGCTTCTTCGACGGCCCTGGCGACCTCATCCATAAAGAAGTACATGTCGACAAAGGTTGTGGTCCCCGTCCTCAGCATTTCGGCGATGCTTAGGGCAGCGCCCCAGTAAACATCCTCCCCCGTCAGCCCTTCCTCAATAGGCCAGATCCTCTCGTTCAGCCATTTCATCAGCGGGATGTCGTCTCCATATCCCCGCATAAGGGACATGGCAGAATGGGTGTGGCAGTTTATCAAGCCAGGAATGGCCAGCATCCCGGCACCGTCAATGACTCTATCGTATTCTCCGGAGGTTTCCCTTACCGTACCGGCATATGTAATCCGGTCATCTTCTGTCTCTATCTGACCCACCGTATATATCATGTCGGGCTCCTGCAGAGTCAGAATGCTGCAGTTTTTTATCAATATCTTCATCATGCTCCCTCCCATATATTAAACCTTAAGGTTTCTGAGCTTTTCCTCATAGGGGTATCCAACAACGCCCTTTTCCGTGATTATAGCAGTGATATATTCCGCCGGCGTCACATCAAAGGCCGGATTGTATACGCCTATGCCATCAGGGGCAATCTGTACGCCGTCTATATGGGTAACCTCGCTCCTGTCCCTCTCTTCTATCTCGATCTGTTCTCCCGTATCTATCATAAAATCTATTGTAGTCGTAGGCGCCGCCACATAGAAGGGTACATTGTTCTCCTTTGCAAGAACCGCGACGCTGTAGGTTCCGATCTTGTTCGCTGTATCGCCGTTGAGGGCTATCCGGTCGGCTCCGACCAGGACCAGGTCGATTCTGCCCTGCCTCATCAGTGTTCCGGCTGCCGAATCGGGGATAAGGGTTGCCGGTATGCCTTCCTGAACAAGCTCCCAGGCCGTGAGCCTGGCCCCCTGCAGCCTTGGCCTTGTCTCGTCGGCGTAGACATGGATGCTCTTGCCGTCACCATGGGCAGCCCTTATCACCCCTAAAGCGGTGCCAAATTCAACGGTTGCAAGACTCCCCGTATTGCAATGGGTAAGGATGTTGGCATCCCTGGGAACCAGTGTGTTTCCATACTCACCGATTTTTTTGTTTGTCTCTATATCATCACCGGCGATCTTCTCAGCTGTCTCAAGTATGCTGCGGCAGATTGCCTCAATATTATCCGCTCTGTGTTCATTGATAACCTGCTCGATCTCCCTGAGCGCCCAGAATAGATTCACCGCTGTTGGCCGGGTAGCCGCAAGCTCCCTTGAAGCTGCCAGCAGCGACGAGAGAAATTCCTCCTTGCCCAGTCCCATAAACTCCCTTGCCGCCAGTACCATACCGTAAGCAGCCGTAGCGCCTATGGCCGGCGCACCCCTTACCGCCATATCCCTTATGGCCTCCGCAACCTCCTTATAATTCCCGCATGTCTTATATTCCAGATACAGCGGCAGCTTTCTCTGGTCAATCAGCTTTACTTTGCCGTTCTCTAATGCAACGGTTCTCACCAACCACCCCTCCTTTTCCTCTTATAGTATATACAACAATTTTCCCCGGAATCCTTTTTATTACTTTGTATGCAACTAATATGGCAGAAAAAATATAATAGAATATAACTCCCCCGTTTGAGTATATCGTAAAACTATAGTAAAATGGAAATAATTTAGTTGAAAGAAGACACACCGCTGCTGCCCGGGTATTTCTTGCCGCGGAATGTCCCCTCTTGATTAAGGAATATCCCCAAATAGTAGGAGGGAATCGTGTTGAAAGAGCTGGTTAAAGAACTGATCCAAAAACGCGGAGTGAAGATAGAAGATATTGCAAAGCTGGTTTTTGAACTTCAAACCAAATACCTTCCCATTACGATGGATATGTGCCTGGAGGTCGTGGACAGCGTTCTCGAAAAACGCGAGGTGCAGAACGCGGTGTTGACAGGCATCTGCTTGGATATGGCAGCGGAAAAGGGACATATGGAGGAACCGCTCCTTTCCATGCTGCTCACAGATGAGCCGCTTTACGGCGTTGATGAAATTTTAGCCTTAAGCATAACAAACATATACGGTTCAATCGCTTTCACCAACTATGGCTACATCGACAAGACAAAAATGGGCATCGTCGGAGTTATCAATGAACACAAAAACCACCAGTGCAATACCTTCCTCGACGACCTGGTTTCGGCAATCGCTTCAGCCGGATGCTCCAAACTTGCGCACAACTTTGTCAGAGAGCAGGAAGGAAAATCAAAAAAAGAAAGGGAGCCGGATTGATTTTGCTCCCTTTCTCCACTATTATTCTTCCTTGCTGTCAACGTGATTAAAAAAGAAATGGAAAAATTCCGCTGTGCTGTATTGTGCCAAGGGTGCAATGATTCTGGTAATCTCCTCGTATGACTTTTTAGTCTTGTGGAGTTTCACCTTGTTTTTGAAGCCCGATGCTATAGATGCGTTCATATACGCAAAATCCGCAGGGCTCTCATACCTTCCGTAGTCGGCGCCACAGCTCACACCATAGTCCGTGAATCTCTTCTTGACCCACTGCTCATACCGCCTGTGGCCGGGCGACATTGTATTGGTCGCATGGTGGGGAACGCACATATCCTGCACGATATGGGCTGCCACACCCAGGTAAAACATGGCATTTTTCATGTTTTTCCTCTTCCAGTGACGGACCGCCAGATTGAAATACTTCACCGTTTCATCGACTGCATTGGCAAATTTCAGCATTCCCTTGCCCTTCGCGGGGTCAAAATAATGGGTGATATTCTTCCACCCGATATCGGCCCAGTTCACACCCCTGTTCAGATCTTCGGTATAGTAATCCAATATATTGGCGTAATTATCGTGCCCATCGTTTCTCAGGATTTCCACCGCCTGGCTGATCAGAAACTGGTGGCAGTAGTTCACGTTGGTCTTAGCCGGCTGCAGTGCGCTTGTAGCCTCCATTATCCACCTCGCACCATAGGTCAGGTACGAATGGCCCAAAACATTCACGCTCATTGACTTTCTCCTTGTTTTTATTTGTCCTGTGACATTTGTTTTCTTCGTTGTTTTGCGCTTGCAAAAAGTTATTTCTAGTATAACACAGTTTACCTTACACTTTAAGCTTTATTTATGTTAACTGTATGTAAATTTTTGTGTATCGGCAACCATTACTTCGAAGAAGGTGAATCTGCTGACATTAATCCGTCATTTTAAACTTGCATAAAAAGAACCTTATCATTATAATGATAAGGTAGGAATAAATGCGCCGACGTAGCTCAGCCGGTAGAGCGACGCACTCGTAATGCGTAGGTCGTGGGTTCGAATCCCATCGTTGGCTCCAGAAAAAGCCCTTGCAAATGCCGATTTGCAAGGGCTTTATTTTTGCGTTACATATAGACTTGTGCAAAATTGTTTACAGGCCTAAATAGGCTTTCTTGACTATATCCGATTCCAAAAGCTCCTCACCGCTGCCCTCGATAACGAGGCGGCCGTTTTGCAGCACATAGCCGCGGTCAGCGATTTCCAGAGCCTCCTGCACCTTTTGCTCGACCAGGAGCACGGTTACCTTATCACTGATCAACTTCAAGGTATCCATGACCTTGTCTACCAAAAAGGGAGCCAGACCCAGCGACATTTCATCGACCATCAGCAGCTTGGGATTGGACATCAAGCCGCGGGCTATGGCCAGCATTTGCTGCTCCCCGCCGCTTAAGGTTTCCGCCTTCTGGTTTTCCCTTTCCCGTAAAATCGGGAATAATTCATAAACCTCCTTCAAGCGCGCCGCCTTCTCCGCCTCGGAGCGGATGACGAAGGCGCCCAAAAGCAAGTTGTCCTTAATGCTCATCTTGCCGAAAACGTGACGCCCCTCCGGTACATGGGAAATACCTTTTTCCACAATCTTGTATGCGGGAATGGTATCAATACGCTCGCCCAAAAACTCAATTTCCCCGGCGGTGGGCTTCAATATGCCGGATATGGTTTTGAGCAGCGTCGATTTGCCCGCCCCGTTGGAGCCTACTATCGACACCACCTCGCCCTGCTTCACCTCGAAGGAAAAATCGAAGATGACCGGGACATTGCCATATCCTACCTTAAGATTTTTTACTTTTAGCATGATATCTATCCCCCAAATACGCTTTAATGACCTCTTCATTATTGACAACATCCTGCGGTACGCCTTCGGTAATCTTTTTACCCGCGTTCAAAACCACGATATTGTCAGAAATAGGCATGATGGCCTCCATGATATGCTCGACAATCAGGAGAGACAGCCCTTTTCTCTTGAGCTCGAGGCAAAGCGTCATCACGTCTTTGATTTCGGTCTGGTTCAAGCCCGCCATGCATTCATCGAGCATCAAAATCCTGGGATTGGTAGCCAGCGCCCGGGCAATCTCCACCCTTTTTCTATCTGCAATGGTCAGATTCGCACCGAGAATATTCTTCTTTGGCATCAGACCGGTGTTCTCAAGGATATCCGCGGTGATTTCCGCGGCCTTTTTGCGGCTGCGGGTATTAAGGAAAGCGCCGGTCATCACATTTTCTTCAACCGTCATTTCATTCAAGGTTTTAACTATCTGGAAGGTGCGGGTGATGCCGAGACTGCAAATCTGATAAGAAGTCATTCCGGTAATATCCTTGCCGTCATAAATGACATTGCCGCTGAAGGGCTTGTAGAAGCCGGTGATGCAGTTAAACAGCGTGGTTTTACCCGCGCCGTTGGGCCCGATTAGGCTGACTATTTCGTTCTCATGAATGGTGAAGGACACGTTCTCATTGGCTACCAGCGAGCCGAATTTCATGGTTATATTTTTAATTTCAAGAAGCGGCTTCAACTTTACCCTCACCTCCGTTTTTCTGCCGTTTAAATTTGCCGGCAAGCGTTTCCACTATGCCGATAACACCCTTGGGCTGGAAACAGGTAATCAAGACGATCAAGAGACCGTATATCATCAGGTCGATCCCTGTGCCGGAGCCGCCAAGCTTTATGCGCGTAAATTCGGAAAGCGGGATGAAGATGGCCGCACCGATAATCGGCCCGAAGACATTGCCTATACCGCCTAAAACCGTCAGCAGAACAATTTTCATCGAAATATCCAGCGAGAAAATCATGAAGGGGTCGATATATAGTATATATTGAGCGTATATCGAGCCGCAAATGGCGGAGATAAAGGCGGAGATAATCATCGCGTACAGCTTGTAGTTGGTGGGGTTGATGCCGATGGATTCCGCCACCTCATGGCTTTCGCGCACCGCCTTCAGATAATACCCCATTTTGGAGTTTTCCAGGTAATTGCAGAAAAAGATCACTGCCGCAAACAGCGCCAGACAGATATACACCCATGGCAGCTTATCGGTGAACTGCAGATAAAACAGCCTTTCGCCGAAGCCGGACGAGCGGGGAATTATAGGCACGGATATGCCGGTGGCACCCTCAACGTAGTTCCAACTGACGAAAATCTGCTTGATGATTTCCGCTACGGCCAGGGTGGCGATGGCAAAGTAATGCCCCTTGAGTCTGAAGCATGGGTAACTCATAATTCCGGCAACAATGGAGGCGATTATCCCGCCCAAAACCATTCCCAGCCAGGGGGTAACGCCGTAGCGGTAAAAGATCACCGCCGAGGTATATGCGCCGATGCCGAAAAAGGCGGCATGACCGAAAGAAGTCTGCCCGGCAAAGCCGGTAATCAGATTCCAGGCCTCACCTAAAGTGGCGAAAATCAAAAGGAGAATGATGGCGTTAAGCACCGCCTTGGTCTGGGTTAAAAGAGGCAGTAAAGCCAGTACTGCAATTAAGACGAATAATCCTTTTTTATTCCTTACCATCCGAACAACCCCTTCGGCCGAACTTGTATCACTATCAGGTAGACCAGGAATACAAGGGCATATTTAAATTGAGTGCCGAGAAAATAACCGCCCAGGGCCTCGGTTAACCCGATAATCAGGCCGCCGAAAAGCGCACCCTTGATATTGCCGAAACCGCCCAGGGCGACAATCACGAAGGCAATAACGCTGTACAGAGCGCCGGACGCGGGATAGATGGGAAAAAAAGTGGCCATCAGCGCGCCGGCTGCGCCCACACATGCGCCGGAAAATCCAAAGGTTATGGCATACATTCTTTTAGTATTGATACCCATTAAAAGGGCTGTGTTCTTGTCTAAGGCGGTGGCCTGAATGGCCTTGCCCGTTCTGGTTTTGTCCATGAAAGCCATGACTACGATGGTCAAAATAATACTTGCAGCCGCCGCGACGATCTGCGGCAGGCCTATAACGATGCTGCCCAGTTGAATCGTTTTCCCCGAAACCACCGCGGCATTTATATATCTGTAGTTGGGTGTCCATAAATACTGGGCGAAATTCTTCAAAAACATGCTGAAGCCGAAGGTGGCCAAAAGTGCCGTCAGACCGGGAGCGTTGATGACCCTGCTGATGATGCCCGTATAGGTCAATACCCCCAATATAAAAAGCACCGCTATGCAAATAGGCAGTGATACCAGCGGATCCAAGGCAAAAAGCATAAACATCCAGAAGGCGGTATACATGCCTATCATCAAAAATTCACCATGGGCAAAATTAATGATATCCATAACGCCCCAGGTAAGAGTCAGTCCTACGGCCACTAAAGCATAAATAAATCCCATGAGTATTCCGTTAGCTATTATCTGCCCTATAATCATATGTCCTCCTTCTTTACATCACAGACGGCCGTCCGAAACAATTATCCCCCTTAAAGAGAGAAAAGGGAGCGGAGAATGCCCCGCTCCCCGGCAAAGCTTGGTACGGCTCCCTGGAAACAGGTTGACCGCCGTCTATAGTGTAGTCTATAGTGTAAATTTTACTAATACTATCTCTTATCCCAGGCCGGAATAGGAACAACCGGATCGGCTGTGGCGGCATCGGCAGGATATACTGCCTGGTATTTCTTATCCTGAGTCTGCACCACATAGGAAGCAAGGATCTCATTCTGGCCTTTGGCATCGAATTTAACCGCGCCGGCTGCATAGTAAGGAGCGTCGAAGGTGGTGTTCTTAATCACGTCCATAATCGCGTCGCCGTCAAGGCTGCCGGCAATGTTGATGGCTTCGGCAAGCACAAGTACCGAGGAGAATTCCTCCAGAGCGGGACCATCGAGGTTGGCGCCGGTCTTGGCCTTGTAAAGCTCATTGATGGCCGAAAGCTCAGGCATGTCGGCGAGTTTTTCAGCAGAAAATGCAGCGCCGCCGGCAAAATAATCGCCGTCATTGCCCAGGTTGACTACAAACTGGGTATCCTGGAAGCCGCCGCAGTAATTCAGAACAGCCTTCGGGGCAATGCCGAATTCCTTGTACTTATTGACAAACATGGTGATGTCGGCAATATAGGAGGCATGGAAAATAGCGTCGGCGTTCAGATTCTTAATCTGCTGCACCTCGGTATCCACATTGGTGACATCTGTGGCATAGCCCACTGTGCCTGCCAGTTCAAATCCAAGAGCACCGTACTTTTGGCTAATCCATTTTTCCACCATATCCTTGGCGTGGACACCGAACTCATTGTCGATATAAGCGACGGCCACGGTTTTAATACCGGCGTCAAATTTATCATTGAGATACATTAAGTAATCGAAGAACATTGCGGTTTCAATATCGTCATTGGGAGCAACACGAACAAAATACTTGAGGCCGCGCTCGGTCAACGCAGCGGAGGAGGAAGACCCAGCCACGAAGGGTATGCCGTATTGCTCGGCGGCCTGGCTGGCTGGCTTGGTGGAGGAACTCTGATAGCAGCCCACTAAGCCCACCACTCCATCATCTATAAGTCTTTCCGCCTCGGACTTGGCCATTTCCGGATTGCCCTGATGGTCTGCAAAGGTGATCTGTATTTTAGCATTGCCCAGATTTGGCAGACCGGCTTCTTTTGCCAGCGGAATGGCGATTTCGGGATGCTCGCCGTTAATAATCTCCTGAGCGACTTCCATAGCTGCCTGCAGCTTTACCCCTGTAGCTGCGGCACCGCCGGTCAAGGGCAGGATAGCGCCGATTTTGACGACTTCAATCTTTCCAGGCTCATCAGATGCTGCCGGTTCTTTAGGCGTGCAGCCGGCAAAGATTGCGGTACCCAACATAATCCCCACAAGCAATAGTACTAACTTAGATTTCATTTTTTACACCTCCGATTTTTTTTAGCCTTTTTGCTAAAAATACAGCCCCTATTTTTAGAGGCAAGTTTAGACTTGATTTCAATAAAATACTATCATAACCGTACTTTAGTGTCAATATTATATCGATAAGCCCGGTTAAACAAGCATTTAAGCCTATTTTGAAACTTGCCAGCATACTAAAAATGGAATATAATGATTTTGCATTTAGTTATTGGAGGGAAATATGGCGAAAAAACTAACAAAAAGGCAACAAAAATCCGAAGAGAATAAAAGGAAAATCGTCAATTGTGCCATGCGCCTTTTCGCCGAACATGGTTATGATAATGTTTCCGTCGATGATATAGCCAAAGCGGCCAATTCTTCCAAAGGATCCTTCTACAATTATTTTCGCAGCAAGGATGAATTATTTGTATTCTATCGCCAGGCTTTGGATGCTCAGTGTGTGGATTTTTATGAAAAGCTTTTGCAGGACCCTGCTTATGCAAAACATAACGGCTTGCAAAAATTCTATCTCATGAGCATGTTTGCTCTGCAAACCATGTCCTCCAATGGCGATGAATTCGCACGGATTTCCGATATGCGCCTTTTTAAGGATGAGGTTGGCTTTTATGTACCAACCCCCGCAAGGGACAACTACCATAGGATTTTCCCCAATTTAATCAATATGGGTAAAGCCGATGGGAGTATTCGCAAGGATTTGTCGACCGATGAGATAGTCGACAGCTTATATCTGTATTTCAACGGCATCATGTACGACTGGGAGGTATCCAAAGGCTCCTTCAACATTACTGAAAAATATGCTTATATGATAGAATTTTTTTGCTACAGTATTGCAGAGCAATTAGGATAAGGATAGATTGAGCATGGAAAAACAGGCAGAAAAAAAACCGGAACGAAGCAGCAGAAAAATAAAAAAAATATTGCACTCGGCCATCCGTCTTTTTAAGGAAGACGGCTATTACAATGTCTCGATTGAAGATATAGTAATAGCCACCAATTCCTCCACAGGTTCCTTTTACAACTATTTTGGCAGCAAGGATGAGCTGGTGATTTCGTACCGGCACGAGTTGCTTGGCCACTGCCGCAACTTTTACAGCCGCCTGCAATCCGACGCCGCTTATGCCGACAAGAATGCGCTGGATAAGCTGCAGGCTCTAACAGTGCATGTGCTGAAGCTTTTAGCCGCCGTGGGCGAGGAATTCGGACGCGTTTTCACCGTACACCGTTTGAAAGAAACCAACGCCGTTCCCGAGGATAAACCGTATTTTCCGCTGATTATGGAGTTGATTGAGGCGGGACAGGGGGATAAAAGCATCCGTGATGATTATTCTGTCCGGGAAATTGCGGATATTGTCGACTTTTTTATAACCGGCTGCCATATTGACTGGCAGATTAAACGGGGCACATACATTATCACCGATAAAAATGCCGCCGCCATCAATATGCTTTTCAACAATATTTCATCCGCCGCAAAACGCAAACCGAGGCAAATGTGCTTCGACGAAATCTGGGCTGATGCAATGAGTCGCACAGCCCAGGATTTCAGAAGCGATATCAAACGTCTGGAAGATCAATGGCTGGAAAGGCTCTACGGCAATAAACCGTATTAAAAAAATTGCGTAGCCCACCCTTAAGGGTGGGCTGCTGATTGATGCATATTAAATACATCATAGATCCGTTGAATATATGTTCTTGCTTGTGCTTTCCACATAGGAAAGCCTGCCGTTTTCTACGGATATACCTGTAATGTGGGCAACGTCCGATGTTTTAAAGACCACCTTGCCGTCCTTATTGAATATCATAATTCTATATGGATTATTGTTCTCCTCCTCAAAGGTGCAAATGAGGTAGCCATCCTCTATCTTCAAACCGGTTGCCTTGCCGCCGGGGTTTAAGGACTGGTCTGTACCGGCTTTATATAATTCATTGTCCTTGCTGCCAACATAATATACCGCGCCGTCCAGAACCTGAATGTCAAATTCGCGGCTGACCGGGCCCGTCGTTTCCAGCCGGCTCTCGCCACCCCCGTCTATAGGCATCCTGTAAAGTTCTCCTTCACTTATAAAGTAGATATTCTCCCCATCCATCTTGAATGAATTAGCCCTTAGGTCGCTTACCCTTGAGGTCTCACCCGTGTGGATATTCACCCTGTGAATCCTGCTTTCATCCGTATCCTTCGATTTGTCTACTGCCAGAACATAGATATAATCATCCTTCAGGTACAAGTCCCTGCTTGGGCTTCCGCCTTGCGAAGTCTCCCTCAATTCAAAATCCCAGCCGTATAGATAATCGGGATTTCCCACGCGCTCAAATTCCTGTCCCGCATATTTTATCATTAGATTGTTGCGTCCCGGCGGCACCCCTTGATTTATCTTAACGGTGATATCCCCGAAGGTCCTGAATGTCAGGTAACCACTCTCAACCACTTGGGATGTACCATCCGGCTTCAGTCTGATATAATAGTCGCTCCCCATAGTGGCTCCGCCCTGATGATAGGTTAGCCACGCTTCTCCATCCTTTTTGGTTAACCCATAGTTAACATATGAATCTCCGTAGCTCCACATAGGAAGTTGGTATACTTTTTTTGCATTTTCCGGACTGGACACGCTTGTCTGGTATATGGCGCCATCCGAACCTCCGTAGTAATAAAACTGGCCGGCGGCTATAACGGGACCACCTGCATAGCCTGAAAGCATCACCTTTTCAAGCTTCTGATTCGGTGATTGGATAACAAGTCCATTCTGGGGGTCAAACCCGTATTCCCACCCGAATTCCTCTACACCAAATCTCCATGTCATAGGGAAATACGTTACATCCCGGAATACCAAAAGGGGATATTCCTCCTCCGCATTATTGATGGCCTTTCCATTTACCTTGACATCAAATGCAGGGACAGTGGCTGTATATGTGCCTGCATTCTTAGTCTTTCCATTATAGTCCCTGTAGGCTCCGGTGATTCCTGTTTTATCTATTTCAAGGCCTTCGCCGCTGTCCCATTTTGTTTCTATCCCCAAAAACCTGCAGTCGTAATAGGTCATAGGGAAATATGTGATATCCTTATATACGATCAATGGGTATTGGCGATATCTATTTTCTACCTGGACCCCGTTCAAAGATACATTGAAGCCGGGCAGCGAAACCTTCACACTGCCTGGTTCAGCAGACACTGCAGCGGGCACCATGCTAACCAGCAATACTGAAATAATGAATACTAGCCCAATTTCCCTTTTCATATTATATCTCCTTTCGCTGCTACATTTTTTAATGGCATAGGCAGATGCGATGGCATCGACTTTTCTGTCATAGTTAAACTATATCATATTTATAGGCTTATGTTAACCATTGTATTGTTTCTCCCGCTGCTTGACGCTGCCGGTACTCTTAAATGATTTCCGAATACGTCCTATTCCAGCGGCTTCATATTATTGCAGCCGATGCCGGATTCGCTGTAGTTGGTGCAGCCGTAGAAACGACCGCTGTCTTTTTTCCTCTTCTTGACAATCATATATCCATCCACACACTCGGGGCATTTGAAAATATCGCCCTTTGCAACCCTGTCGTTTGTCATAAAATCACAGACCTCCGGTTCATTCGTACACATGTACAAGTGCAGCCCGTAATTCTTGTTGAATTCATATTTTAGCGGAAAACCGCAAATGGGACACCGATGGCTGAAATGCTCTACAATCTGACGGTTAAGGGCAGGGTCACACTGCAGATTGTATTCCTTTACCAGTTCCACCAGAAACCGCGATGGTTTATTCAGCGGGGCAACTATGTATACCCTGTTCTTCGTACGTGTTAACGCAACATAGAACAATCGCCTTTCCTCGGCAAAGGGTATACTCTTATCGTCATAGGTAATCAATTTCATAATGGGGTCATTGTCAATCTGCGACGGGAATCCATATTTGCTATCAACCATATTGATAATGACGACATTGTCAAAGCCCAAGCCCTTTGAACTATGGGCGGTCATAAACGTAATATCCGCTTTCGGATGCGCTTTACACCTTAATCTGTTCTTCGGCAGTTCTTCAAACTCGCCTGAATTCAGCAAAACATATCTGTCGAACCCGTACCGGCCTATGAGCAGAATGCTTGACCTTATACCATACTCCTCTATTATCTTTCCAATGACTTCAACTACCGCAGAACTTCTGTTCATGGCAGGTTTAATCGAATCATCATAGGTATGAATAATAATAGGGTTATCCAGCCTTTTTGGCGAGATAAGCCGCTTTTTTATCTGTGTCTGATTCTTCTGAATGAAGCCGCCTGCAATGTCTATCAATTCCTGCGAGTTTCGATAGGTATGCGTTATCTGCAATTCTCTGCCTGTACCCATCAGTTCAAGAAATCTTGTAAACAAGGTAATATCAGACCCTGCAAAGGCATATATGGATTGCCAGTCATCTCCCACGGCTACAACCTTCGCCCCGGTGATATCGGCAAGGCGTTTGGTCAGATTGAACCTCTGACGCGCAATATCCTGAAACTCGTCAATAATAATATATTTATAGGTCAGCTTTACATGGGAATCCTCCATCTCACTCAACAGCTTCTCTGCATCATTTATCATATCTGCAAAGTCAATCTCATTTTTCTGTTTCAGCTTTTCCTGGTAATAATCATAAACCTCCTCGGCAATATCAATGAACAATCTGTTCCTTACATTATCCGTTTTGCTTCGCAGTACTTCAAATCCGGAAGCGGTATACCCATTTGTCTTGTATTTTTCAATAAACTCCAGCATAAACAGTATAAGCTTTACTATATATTTGTCTTTGCTGGAATCAACCAGCCTCCGGTAAACTTCTTCATCGCTCCGGGGTGCAAGAATAAACCCACGCTGCCTGAGTTCCTCCTCAAGATGCTCTATCAGATGTCTTCCGTCATTGTACACTGCCCATGTCGTTATCAATGGCGTATTATACTGTTCGTGCAAACGCTTCTTGTAGTTTATGCCCCTAATGTATTTTGCCAGGTCCTGTGGTGAATAGACGTAGCTCCTGTGGGACTGGGTTATGCCAAAATGCTCTATATAGCATTTGTTTTCGCCCTGTTCGATATAAAAATCAGGAGTATACTGCTTCCTGGCGCCATTGACGGCAAAGGGGTAAGGCTTTTCATACTCGTAGTCGATACCGTTCAGATAGAGGAAATTGGCGATCTGCACCTCCTGCACCGACCGAAGGTATTCACCCTGAATGGTACGCGCCTGCTTGGTACGTCTATTGGTTATCGTCCTGATATACTCCCCTATACTGCTCTTGATGGTCTCAAAGGTCATATCAGCCTTATATTGATGAAACTCATCAAGAGAGTTGAACTGCAAAGCAGTTTCCGGTATATCAAAATAATAACCGAAAAAAAGTATTAACTTTTTCATCAAGGCTTTGTTGTGGAATATGCTCTTTTCGAGCATTTCGAATATGATGTTGTATGCGTGTGGATTAACCTGTGGAGGTGTTGCGCTGGCTTTTTTAAGCAATTCATATCCGAAGGCATGAAATGTAGTTACCTTCGCAGGTATGCCCAGTTTGTCACAGATACGCTCCCGAAGCTCGTCAACCGCTTTGTTAGTATACGAAATAACTATAATGTCTTCCGGACATACTCCACATTTATCAACAAGATACTTCACCTTTGCGGCCATGGTGGTGGTTTTGCCGGCGCCCGCACCCGCTATAAGCAGACAGTAGTCATCATCTATCAGCACAGCCCGCCGCTGCTCGTCGTCCAACAGGACATTGGGGTCAACCCTCTTCAGCATGCTGTCAAAATAGCTCTTATACTCGACCATTTTCCTGGAAACAAACTTCTCGTTAAAGGAATCAACATCTGCTGCCATACGCTCCATACGGTTTATGAAACGAAACATCTGCCGGATATCCAAACCCAGTTTTGTTGAATTGGTTTTTATGTACTGCTCCACAAGGGGGTCTTTGAGCATATTGAGGTAATCTTCATACCGCGCGTAAAGCTTTCTCTGTTCGGAATTAGAAATGTACCTGTCCTCAGAAAAAAACTCCAGATAGTCCTTCTCAAAGGATATTAAAACATCCCTTATGACATTGTAATCTTTGTTTAAATGAGATTCCCCTCGGGTCTTTACATGGCTGTCCTGCGGATGTGCTGTTCGAGTATCGTTATCTGCAGATTCCCTGTGACCCAAAGTGCTATCATGTTCTGCATCAATGCAGGAATTAAAGAAGCTGCCCGGCAGTCCGCAGTGGGGGCAGGCATGGGCTTTATCGGATATTTTATTTTTGCACTCAGGGCACTCTATTAATGCCATAACTCCCTCCCGATTTCCCCATATATTTCAACACTGTCTCTTTTAATATTCTCCATTAGTTCATCGGTTGAACCATCGTTTATAAACACTAGTTTTTTAATTACATTTTCTTTTCGATTTTTGTATTTAAAATCATACAACAGCCTTCCAAGCTCATGATAGTTTCTAGTTCCCCTCTTGAAAAACTATACGTTGAGCAGGCATACCCCATGTCTATATAATTTCCATGAAGTTTTACTATAGATGATAATGGCGTTAGCG
The DNA here is from genome assembly GCA_013540605.1 of Bacillota bacterium. GTDB lineage: Bacteria > Bacillota > Clostridia > Ch29 > Ch29 > Ch29. Next base: position 8,769 of record JABVCK010000010.1, on the reverse strand, counting down.
GCTCCTCTGTCAACCCAGAGACAAACTCTTTGTACTTTCTATCACAAAGGTCGCAACAGCCGCAATTCTCTTCTGCACTTTCATTAAAATATTTTCTAATATAACTACTCCTACACAAAGCTTGTGTACAATAAAAAAGCATGTCCTGAAGTTTAATTTCTTTATCTTTTATAAGCAAAGCCTTTCGTATTTCATTCTTACTAATGCTTAAACCGCCGAAAAATTCTGGCGCCGTCTTTAGATAAATCAAAACAGTATTTTCTGTTCCATAGTGTTGATCTCCTTTGTCAAAGCGAGCCTGTTCAGCTTATTAACAAAATGATCAGGGTTGATATTATATGTATTGCAAAAAATATGAGTGTTTATTTCTGTTTTTGGATACATAAATCTTAATAATGAATTTTTGGTTAATTTCGGCACAGTATGATACGTTAGTCTAATATCGGCAGGAATGTTGAACAGCCTGTCTATAAATCCTAATTTTTCCAGAGCATAAATGCTTGCCTTTATCTTATTGTCTTCTACTCCATGTTTGAGTTCAAAACTCTTCATGTTGAAAAAATAATAACTGCCAAAGCTTTGTGACCTTAGAATTTCTTTAATCACTTTATTGATTAATGTCGGCGACATCATACTTTCTCTTATAAGGTAATCTTGCAGGTCAACATCATTCTTATCATATAATAACACGCAATAAGCCTTTTGCCCGTCTCTTCGGGCTCTTCCTGCTTCCTGATAATATTCTTCCAGACAGCTCGGAATGCTATAGTGTATTACAAACCTATTCTGCTTATCAATACCCAATCCAAAAGCATTAGTTGCGCAGACAATTCTCACCGAGTCATCATCATCATCCAATAGAAAACTCTTCTGTATACTAAACTACCACCTGCTGAAGCAGGTGGGTTACAAAATAAATTTTGTGCGAGTGAAACTCGCTTTTTAGGCTTAAGCCCACTTAAAGACCATCTGCTAAATGCAAGCTTAAATTTACGACTGAAATCATTCTTCAATTTTAAAATCATTATTCTCCTGCCTTCCCTGATTCTCTATATACTGCTTTATCATCTCTTCTGTTACGCTCCCTACTGTCGCACAAAAATATCCTCTTGACCACAAATGCTGCCCCCAGTATCTTTTCTTAAGTTCTGGAAAATCATCCTGTAGCATCCTTGATGATCTCCCTTTTAAATACTGCATTATCTTCGCTGGGGCTATAGTAGGTGGGCATGATATTAGTATATGTATATGGTCTTTTCCCACACTACCTTTAATTATCACTATGTTTCTTGCCTCGCACCCTTGTATTATGAGGTCTCTTGCCCTTTTGGCTATTTCCCCTTTAAGTACTTTATATCTGTACTTTGTTGTCCAGATTACATGGTACTTTATATCGTATACTGCATGACTGTTTTTTCTGTATTCCTTCACCTCTCTCACCTCAGCGCTATCTTATATGACAGTTCCTGCCTTGTCAATGCTCAAAGCTTTTCGCCTGAAAGGCGAAGGGTTTAGACCTGGTGCATTGATACTAAACCACACCTATTTGTTGTGCTTCAGCTTTTTCCCGTTTCTTTTACATTTATATACTCCATATGATAATTATAGCATAAAATAGGAAGCTTATATTTATACTATTCTGAATGAAAAAGAAGCAGGTTCACGTAAAAAATTGGTTTACTCATATAAATAGTACATCAAGTAGCCTTGCTATGCCCTGTATACGTTTTCATTGTGCCATCTGATAAACTCAATAGAGGGTCTATCCCTAATATTATCCGGCGTTTCAATGAGTTTTCTTCCGTGGAAAGCATAGTACTCCCGGCCATTCCCATAATCCTCTTTTATTCTTTTGCTTACTTCAATATGCAAATCCTCATTAATGGTCATATATCCTCTGTCAAACAATGTGTGCAGGTCTTTACGCAGCAGCAGACCGTTATTTGTGCTGTGTGGTCCTTGCTGAGAATAGGGTTTGATATGCGCAGCTTCGAGCACCGGGAGTGTTCGTTCTCCCGATACTGCACAGCGGCGGTGATAGGCCTCTGTAACCAATACTTTGAATGCCCCCTGCCCAATCCTGGCATAGACAATATGTCCTGCCCCATATCTGCTGTCATCTGTTTCGCATACCCTTTCAAACTCACTGGTTGAAAGCTGCATTCTGGTTAGCCGTTCCTGCACCTGCTGGTAAAGCCTTCTGCCAGCCAAAGTACCTGTATCATAGGATTTGCCCTGGACAATATTGGGGCTCCAGTCATCCGGAACAGGTATCCAATCGCTTTCCTCAAAAAAGAATGGGGATGCCAGGATAATACAGCCTATAACCGGGTCAGGCTCGGTCCTTGGATTTGTGCTGCGGTACCTGTGGATAGCGTTTGAGAAGCTGTAATAATCCGATGCTCCATTTTTATTCCCAAACGCTTCCCATGCCAATGAAACCGGTAGAAACGAATGTCGGACAAAGAAGCCACCTCCGGCAATATAGTTTGCAGGGCTGTGCAGTTTGAATAGAAACAGGCTGTAAGTTTCTATTGCTCTAAAAGCCTGTTTGCCTCCTGGCTGCCAGAAGTTCACTTCATCCGGTTTTTCGTTCGCCAGATATTTATACCAGTTATTGTCCGTAACTCCAACAAAGAACTTCATTGTCATACCCTCTTTACCAGGCTAATTCTCCAGGTAGTTTCTTTCAATTAATACTTTTGCCTTCCCTAAATCAAGCCATTCTCTTTAAAGCTGAAGTACCTCTCTCCTGCCACAATGATATGGTCTACCACATTAACCGATATTGTCTCCAGGGCCTGGGTTATCCTTCCCGTCACCTCTACGTCGGCCTTTGAGGGCTGCATGCTGCCCCCGGGGTGGTTGTGCGCCAGTATCACGCTGCTTGCCTGGTGGCGCAGGGCAGCCTCGACAATCAGCCTGGGATATACCGGCGCCTCGGTGAGGGTGCCCTCCTGCACCAGGGCGGCATAGTTCACCCTTTTCTGCGCATCCAGGCATATCGCAAAGAATGCCTCGTAGGTCCTCCCCGCAAAAAGGGAGACACAGTATTCCCCGGCCTTTGACGAAGCGTTCAGAACGGGCTTGTCCCCCCATTTGCCTTTAAAATACCTCCTTGCCAGCGACGGTATCAGCGATACCAGTATGGCGGTGTTTTCGCTCACCCCGCACCTTCGGCTTATATCCTTCGGGTCCGCCTCGAATAATCCCGCCAGAGAGCCGAACTCGCGGATCATCCTGTGGGCAAGTTCATTCGTATCCTTCCTGGGGATACAATAAAAGAGCAGCATTTCCAGGACCTGATGGTCCTCAAATGCATCCAGGCCTTCGGCCAGATACCTGTCTTTCACCCTTTTCCTGTGCCCTTCATGCAATTTCATATCTATTCATACTCCTGTTATCCATAATCCAATGCGCTCTGTCGAACCGGTACTTAAAGAATAAAGCGCCCTTTATGTATTCTATACAGGCGCTCAGTTTCCTTCTTATGAGAGACAGGAAGGCAAAATCACAGCCGGGGCTTTCCGGTGGTTTTGACCTATCCACTGTCCCAATAAATTCAATTATTCAACTCCGGTCCCTTAAGGTATTCCTTATTTCTTTTAAGCTCCTTTGCCGCTTCCAAAAATCTTCTGTTCAGCCTTTCTTTTTCCTCTTCATCCTGGGTTTCATTTAATTTACCGCCTAAAAAAGCCAGTTCACATTCCAACCGTCTGATGTTGTCGGCTAAATGCCTGTATTCAACGCCTATTTCTTCCTTTGCCTTTTGTTCCCTGCGTTTAGTCATGTAATATTCATAGCTGCCATCGTAACAGTAAAGCTTCTGATTATCTATGACAAAAATCCGGTTTGCCAGCTCATTGATAAAATACCTGTCGTGGGTAACAAAAACAATGCTTCCACCGAATTCATCCAGCACCTTTTCAATTTTTTCTTTGGACTGGATATCCATATAGTTTGTAGGCTCATCCAATACAAGCAAATTGGCTCCCGACAGTATGAGCTTTGCAAAGGCTACCCTGCCCTTTTCCTCCATACTTAAGTTTGCAATTCTTTTATAGACATCGTCCCCGCGGAAAAGCAAGCCGGCAAGCAGCAGTCTGGCATCTTCCGCGCCGGCCCCCACAGCCAGGACATCATCAAGTATGGCAGCCCCATTATCCAGGTCATCAAATTCCTGGGCGAAATAGCCAATCTTAACCGAGGGGTTTATGGTAACAGTCCCGCCATAGTCTTTATCGATGCCGCATACCACTTTGAGAAAGGTTGTCTTTCCCACTCCGTTTCGCCCGATAAGCGCTATTTTGTCCCGGCGCTTTATATTGAAAGAAATATCATCAAGGAGCAGCTTTTCGCCGAAATTTTTACATGGATTTTTGCCCTGGACAAGGAATGGGGGAAGTTTCCTGCCCGTAATATTTTTATTGATAACCTCAAAGGCGGGGGATACCGGTTTTTGCGGTTTATCTATCCTTGCTTTTTCTATTCTTTCCAGTTCCCGTTCCTTGGCCTTTAACACATTTGCATGTTTTTTTGCCTTGGCTCTATAGAAATCATTTTGACCCGCCGATTTGTGAGCGCTGTTATACCAACCCTTTCTCTGATTTATCACCTGTTTGAGATGTTCAATTTTAGTTTGCTGTTTATCGTACTCCCTGGCTAGGCTTCCCAATTCGATTTCCTTTTGGATCCTATAAGCCGAGTAATTACCTTCATACGCTTTTAAGCCCCGGGAAGTTAACTCCCATATCCTGTTAACAACATTATCAAGGGAAAAACGGTCATGGGATATGACCAGCATGGGCTTACCGATATCCTGGGCAAATTCCTCCAGCCACCCATAGCTGTCCATATCAAGGTGATTGGTGGGCTCGTCAAGGATAAGCAAATCAAAATGGCTGACCATAGCTTTGCAAAGCAGCAGCTTTGTTTTTTCGCCTCCGCTTAAGGTTTCCGCCTTCTGTTCCCATTTATCCTTGCTTAAACCGACCCTGTTAAGGGCCCGTTCAACTATTGTTTTTATATCCTTTATATTATTGTTGTCATTGGGAACTACTCGGGGAACTTCCCCATAGACTGAAATATCTGAATCAAATATGGGATACTGTTCAATATACAGGGTTTCCATATAAGAGGGTGAATAGCTGATCTCGCCTGTATCACAGGCCTCCCGTCCTGCTAAAAGCCTGGCAAGGGTTGTTTTCCCAACGCCATTTGCACCAATCAATCCTATTCTGTCCTGGGGATTGATTTGCCCGCTGATATTCTCAAATACCTTTTTTCCTATGTAGCTTTTACAAAGACCTGAAAAGTGTAAATTCATTCAATCATCTCCTTATCCTGTTCCGCAGCTTTAAGAAATACAAACGCAAAAAACAAAACTGCAGCAAACACCCGGGTGTTATACTGCAGCCGAATAGGCAAATGTATGAGCTATAAGACTTATAGACTCTGATATTAATTCCCCTGTAAGTGTTTTTTAACCATCACCTCTTAAAGGCACATACTGATCCCTTGGTATTTACAGCACCCTTAAGATATTATTGATTTCGATTAGTTAAAAAACACTTTCCTCATCGCGCACCTCATAAACATTTGATTCTGTCTAATAATTATAACATGCGGCACAGCCCTGTTCAACTCTGACACCAAATTTTCTTCAAAGTTAATCGGAGAACGAAACACCGCCTATCTTAATAATTGCGTTACAGCCTTATTTAGCCTTTCAAGGGCTCTCTCGATGTTCTCCACCGAGTTGGCATAGGATAATCTCAGGTATCCCTCTCCATATCTTCCAAAGGCGGTTCCGCTCAGGGTCGCTACCTTTGCATCATTCAAAAGATAAGTGGAAAGCTCGTCACTGCTCATACCTGTTCCGGTGATGTTGGGGAAAACGTAAAACGCCCCCTGGGGTTTTGCGCACCTAATACCTTTAATCGAGTTCATCCCTTCCACCATTATATCTCTTCTTTTCTTAAACTCCACAACCATCCTGCCGGCTTCGTCCTGGGGCCCTGTAAGGGCTTCCATTCCAGCCATCTGAATAAAAGCTGCGGTGCAGGAATTGGAGTTGATCATCAGCTGTGTTACTTTATCGGCCAGCTCATGGTGCATCACTCCGTAGCCCAGCCTCCAGCCCGTCATTGCGTAGGTTTTTGAAAAGCCATCCAGTATAATGGTCCAATCCTTCATGCCGGGCATCGACGCGATTGAAACCGGCTGCCCCTCGTATATTATCCTGTCATAGATTTCATCGGACAGGACGAATATGTTCTTCCCCCTGACAGCATCGGCGATTCCACGGACATCCTCACCCGTAAGCACACCCCCGGTCGGGTTGGCAGGTGAGTTAAGAATAAGCAGCTTTGTTTTGGGGCTTATCTTTTTCCGCAGCTCTGCAACATCCAGCCGGAACCCGTTCTCTTCTCTGATGGGCAGCGGTACCGGCACGCCTCCCACAAACCGTATGACCGATTCATAAATGGGGAAACCGGGGTCCGGATACAGAACCTCGTCGCCGGGGTTGACCAGCGCCATAATGGTGAAGAACATGATGGGCTTTCCCCCCGGAACTATCACTATCTCATCAATGTTGGTCTCAACCCCCTTATAGTCCTTTATATACCCGGCAATAGCTTCTCTTACGGCCGGAATGCCTGCCGCCGGGGTATAGTGGGTATAGCCGCTGTTCAGGGCCTTCTCCGCAGCCCTTATTATATTTGCGGGAGTGTCGAAGTCCGGTTCGCCGATTTCGAAATGTATTACATCATGTCCCTCTGCTTCAAGCTGTTTAGCCCTTGCAAACACAACAAAAGCGGATTCGGTACCAAGATTTCGCATTTTTTCTGCAAACATGCTTTCAAACATATGTATTCCTCCCATCTTATACACAACGCATAAGCGCTGGTGCCTTTACTTTATACTATCTTAAATTGAAACTTTTTTCACCTGTTGCTGCGGACATTTTTAATTATTTCCATGGGTTATACAGTTTTCCAAAGGGATGATGTGAAAAGCATAATTACCCAGTTGAAGGAAATACTACACATGATACACTGAACTATTACCAAAAAGGAGGTTTTTACGGATTTTATGACAGAGACTATACTGGAAAAAACCGAAGGACGCGTCAGTTACCATGACTCGGTTGAAGAGATGCTTAAAAGGATAAGGGAGGACGGCCTGAGCAATGCCTTTGACCGCTGGATTGACCAGGAGAAAATAAGATGCAAGTTCTGCCTGCAGGGGTTGAGCTGTCAGCTGTGTACCCACGGACCCTGCCGGATTAGTGAAAAGGCGGAAATATCACGGGGTGTCTGCGGCATAGAAGCCGATGCAATGACCATGCGGAATATACTCATGAGAAATATTATGGGGGCAGGGACGTACGGCCACCATGCATACCAAGCCTTCAGGAGTCTTAAATCAACAGGGAGAGGGCAAAACCCCCTTTTTACTGACCGATACGGATAAACTAAAGTGGATGTGCGAAAAGGTTGGGATTGATACAAATCAGGATCTAAATCAGCTCGCCATCCAGCTTGGGGATTTACTCGAGGGAGAACTGCACAAGGATTTCGACAGCCCCAACAGGATGGTGGAAGCCTTTGCCCCTCAGAAGAGGAAAAGGATATGGAGGGAAATGGCCATATACCCGGCAGGGGTCGTCTATGAAATTCAGGATGCCATTGCTAGCTGTCTGACAAACGTTGACGGTGATTACACATCCCTGGCAAAGAAAGCTCTGAGACTCGGTCTTGCCACCATATACACGGCGCAGATAGGACTTAAAATGGTTCAGGATATACTCTTCGGAACTCCTATGCCTCATGAGGTTGACGTAAACCTTGGTATAATGGACCCGGATTACGTGAATATAGTATTCAACGGCCACCAGCCCTGGGCCGGGGTTGCCACCCTGCTTAAGGCCAGGACGAAGGAGGTACAGGACCGTGCAAAGGCAGCCGGGGCCAAGGGGCTCAGGATAGTGGGTTCCATTGAAACGGGTCAGGAGCTTGTGCAAAGGTTCGCAATGGATGACGTTTTTGTAGGGCTAATGGGAAACTGGCTGTCCATTGAACCGCTGCTGGCAACAGGGACGGTGGACGTGTTCACTATGGAGGAAAACTGTTCTCCTCCAGCAATAGGCCAATACGCCGATAAGTACCAGATAACCCTTGTAAGCGTCAACGATATAGTGAGGATACCCGGTCTCAAGTATGCTTACGACTATAAGCCGCCGGAGGCGGATTTCATAGCGAACAGGCTTATAGAGCTTGGCATTGAGAACTTCAGAAAGAGAAAGGATGCAGTGAGGCCTGTTGTGCCGCAAATAAAGCAGAAAGCGGTGGCGGGTTTTTCCAACGAAGCCGTACTTAAGGCTTTGGGAAACAGCCTTGACCCGCTGGTTGACGTGATATCCAAGGGAAACATCAAGGGAGTGGTTTCCCTTGCCAGCTGCTCGACTCTGAGGAACGGCCCCCAGGACTATGTAACGGTAAACGTAACCAAAGAGCTGATTAAGAGGGATATCCTGGTGGTCAGCGGAGGCTGCGGGAACCATGCCCTGGAGGTTGCCGGCCTCTGCAATATGGATGCTGTTGAACTGGCCGGCGACGGCCTGAAGGCGGTATGCAAGAGCCTCGGTATCCCGCCGGTGCTCAGTTTCGGGACCTGCACCGATACGGGCAGGATTTCCATGCTGGTAACAGCCCTTGCGGACCACATGGACGTTGATACGGCAGACCTTCCGATAGCAGTCACAGC